>RGAJ01000155.1 GCA_009920225.1 Paracoccaceae bacterium | reverse complement strand
TATCGCCTTTGCTGGAATTGGCTATCCGGAAAAATTCTTTGACACCTTGCGGGGCTTGGGCGCGGATTTGGTCGCGACACATGCGCTCGATGATCACCAACCTTTGTCCCGCGGATTGATGCAACGCTTGTCTGCGGATGCTCAGACACATGGCGCACAGCTTGTCACAACCGAAAAAGACGCGGTGCGTCTGCCGCGTGATTTTATGGGGCAGGTTTTGGCCCTGCCCGTTCGATTGGAATTTGACGATATATCCGCGCTCAAATCGGTCTTGAAGCCCGTGCTTACCCAATTGGCTCAGTCGGACAGGCCGTCATCCTGACCCAATTTCGGCGACGCACGATCCAGCTTCAGGTTTGCGCCCGAAAACTGAAATGGGGACCGAACAGACGGAATGCCGTCCAGATCAACCTGCATCCCGCGGGCAATGACGTGGGGATCGGAAAAGACCTCATCCATCGTGTTAATGGGACCTGCGGGAATGCCGCGATCTTCGCACGCGGCCAACAGATCAGATTTCGACATCAGGCAGCTCTTGCCATTCAACAAATCTGTCATCGCTTCGCGGTTCTTGATACGGCCTGCGTTCCCGAAAAAGCGGGGATCGGTGATCATCTCGGGCAATCCAAGAACATCGCACAAACGTTGATACTGCGCATCATTGCCTGTGGCGATAATGATGTGACCATCTCGGCAAGGAAAGACTTGGTACGGGGTTAGGTTCGGATGATAGTTGCCCGTGCGCACAGGCGCGGTGCCGGTGGTCAAATAGTTCAAGGCCTGATTGGCCATCACCGACACAGCACAATCAAGCAGTGACATATCAATATGCTGGCCTTGCCCTGTCATATGGCGCATGTGGACCGCCGATAAAATTGCCGTTGTCGCATAGACGCCTGTAAAAATATCGGTGACCGCAACACCCACACGTTGCGGCATGCCATCGGGATCGCCCGTGATCGACATCAGCCCCGACATGCCTTGGATGATGTAATCATAGCCCGCGCGATGGGCATAGGGGCCCGTTTGACCAAACCCCGTGATTGAACAATAGATCAATCGCGGATTGATTGCGGATAGGCTGTCATAGTCCAAACCATATTTGGCCAGACCACCCACTTTGAAATTTTCGATCAAAATATCCGCATCCTTGACCAGATCGCGGATTTTCTCCTGCCCCTCGTTAGTGCGAAAATCAACGGTAATGCTTGATTTTCCACGATTGCAGGAATGGAAATAGGACGCGGTTTTATCCCCGTCCCGTTCTACAAAGGGTGGCCCCCATTTGCGGGTATCGTCCCCTTCTGGGGATTCAACCTTGATGACATCGGCCCCAAGATCAGACAGGGTCTGCCCCGCCCAAGGGCCCGCCAGAATGCGCGCCAATTCAACGACCTTGAGCCCCGCAAGAGGAGTAGACATTATTGACCCAACTTTTCGTCCAAGATGGTTTTCAATTCATCATAAGGCATGTTCGAATATTTTTCGCCGTTGATGATCAAGGTTGGCGTTGAACTGACGTCATCATTTGTCGCATTCGTTTGATACCAACCGACCAAAGCACGCAATGTATCGGCATCTTGCAAACACGCTTGCAACTGCTCTGCCTCAAGCCCTGCCATACGCCCGATCTTGGACAGCTCATTCACAATTTCCATGTCTCCACCCGCGCGTGCCCATGTGGATTGGGTGTCAAAGATCATCTTGGACACGCCGAAATAGCGTTCTGGCCCAGCGCAGCGTGCAATCATCGATGCCCACATGCCGTATTTGTCAAAATAAACCTCGCGGAAGACGAATTTGATTTTGCCGGTGTCGATATAGTCGGCCTTGAGCTGGGGCAGAATGTCTGCCTCAAACCGCGCACAATGTGGACAGGTAAAGGATGCATATTCGATGACAGTCACAGGTGCATTTTCGTCGCCCATCACCATATCAGGGATTTCAATCACAGTTTCGGCATCTTGCGCCAAGGACAGGTTGGGCAGCGCCATATATGCGATCATCGCCACAATTGTGCATAGTTTTTTTATCATTAATCTTTCCACCACATGGTTAGGGTTAGGTTTTGTGTTTTGATAGAACGTTCCGCGCCAAATCTTCAAGAGCGCGGCGCAAATTTTCATCCCCCACCCCTGCGGCTGTGTCTTTTGCGGCTTGGGCGATTTCGGGGGCAGGTCCGGCGCGGATCTGTTTCGGCTTTGGGGTGAATTCCGCCTGACCTTCGGCGAATCCCGTTGGCGCAGTTTGGGTGATGTGAACCCGCGAAATGGCGTTATAGCCATAGATTGCATTTACCTTGGTGCGCAGTGATTCTTTTTGCATCTCTAACATCGGGGCTTGCGGCCCTGTCGTAAGCACCGTCAATGTGGCGCCCATGCCACCTTTGGAATAGCTGACATTTACGGGACGACAAATGGCAGCAACCGCATCACCAACAATTTCCGCCCAATGGGTTAGGATACGGGCGTGCGAAAATCCACGCGTCTCGCCCGCTGTGCGAATTTGGGTTTGCATCAGCGAATAGGCGCGTTTAAATCCCTTTGACCGAGCAGAGCGATTTTCCATCCAGTTGTCCCCATGTTTGGTCGTATCTTAATGTCTTGACCGAAACCTGCCACCCCTAATTACGTCAAAGTGAGATCAATCTTGCGTGAAGCCCCAAGACCAGCAGACTTGTTAGACTGGTACGATCACAATGCCCGCAAAATGCCATGGCGGATTGGCCCAGCTGATCGGGCCGCAGGACAGATGCCCGATCCCTATCGCATCTGGCTGTCCGAAGTCATGTTGCAACAAACCACAGTGGCCGCAGTGCGCGATTATTTTGAACGCTTTGTCACCCGTTGGCCAACGGTAACGGATTTGGCCAATGCGGCGGATGCCGATGTGATGGGCGAATGGGCCGGATTGGGATATTACGCGCGGGCTCGTAACCTGTTGAAATGCGCGCGCGTGGTGGCATCCGACCATCGGGGTGTTTTCCCAAAAACCTACGACGGGCTGATCGCGCTGCCGGGGATTGGGCCATATACCGCGGCGGCCATTTCCTCGATTGCGTATGATCTGCCGGAAACGGTGGTGGATGGGAATGTCGAACGGGTGATGGCGCGGGTCTTTGACATTCACACCCCCCTGCCATCGGCAAAAACCGAACTGACCGATCTGGCCAAAACAGTGACGCCCAACGCACGCGCAGGGGATTATGCCCAAGCCATTATGGATTTGGGCGCCACGATCTGCACCCCGAAAAACCCCGCCTGTGGGCTGTGCCCATGGCGGCGCGCCTGTTTGGGCCGCGCAAATGGCACGCATGTCGAGTTGCCCAAGAAAACCCCGAAACAGCCCAAGCCGACGCGCTATGGTATCGCCTATGTCGTGCAGCGCGTTGATGGCGCGATGTTGCTTGAGACGCGGCCAGAGACGGGGTTATTGGGCGGCATGTTGGGATGGCCCACCACGGATTGGGGCGATGATCCCCGCGACGATGCGCCGATCAAAGCGGAATGGAAATCCATGAATTCCGAAGTCCGCCATACATTCACCCATTTTCATCTGCGCCTGAATGTCAAAACCGCCTATGTCCCGATGGAGCGGATGCCATCGCGTGGCGGCTTTGTTGAAGCGGGGGATTTTCGCCCATCAGACCTGCCCACTGTCATGCGAAAGGTTTTTGATCTGGTCCAAAGCGGGCTAAAACGGTAAGCTGTCCAGCAAGATGAGGTGATACAGGGTGGGATCGTGACACAACGACGTGATATTTCTTCGTTTCTGAACGCAGTTCCGTTTTGGATGTCTTTGGGACTGCTGCCAATGATTTGGGTCGCCGCCTTTCTGGGCGGGTGGAGCTTTTTGATTGTGATGGCGCTTGCGTGGAATGCGCTCATTGTTTTTGACGTGATCCAAGGTATCAACACGCAAAACAACGATCCCGATACGGATGACAGCGCTTTGATGTGGTATCGGGCGATCACGATCGTTTGGGCACCTCTGCAATTCATCACACTGTTTGGCATCATCTATGTGGTCACACGCAGCGGGCATTCGTTGATCGAACAAATTGCCGTGTTTTGCGCTGTGGGCTTTGTGACAGGGACGATCGGGATCAATTATTCCCATGAATTGATGCATCAAAAAAACAAACTGGAACGCGGTTTGGCCGATCTTTTGTTGGCGATGGTGATGTATTCGCATTTCCGATCTGAACATTTGTTAGTGCATCACACCTATGTCGGCACGCCCCGCGATCCGGTCACCGCGCGATATGGCGAAAGCTTTTATCGGTTTTTCCTGCGTGTGCTGCGCGACTGCTATGTCTCTGCGTTTCGCGCAGAACAAAGATTGCTGAGCCGCAAAGATCGGCCTTGGTACGACAAAAAGAACCCGTTCATTCTGTATTGGGGATTACAACTTCTGATGCTTGGCTTGGCGTTCATAATTGGTGGCGGGCTTGGTGTCGTGTTGTTTTTGGTGCAGGCCTTTGTCGCGGTATTTCACCTTGAGCTGGTGAACTATGTCGAACACTATGGGCTGACGCGCAAACATTTGGGGGACGGCAAATACGAACATGTGCAGCCACGTCATTCATGGAACGCGGCGCAAAAGGTGTCAAATTGGCTGTTGATCAATCTGCAACGCCATTCTGATCACCATTATAAACCCAATCGCAGATTTCCATTGCTGCAAAACTATGGCGAACAAGACGCCCCGCAATTGCCCTATGGCTATCCTGTGATGACGATCATCGCGCTGTTTCCGCGTCTGTGGAAATCACGGATGAACCCGCGCGTGCGCAAATGGCGCGGCATGTATTACCCCGAGGTGACGGATTGGCAGCCCTATAACAAAGCCACCAACCCGATGCCACGCTAAAGCTAGGCGCGCTTTGCCTCGATCGCTTGCCAAATTTTCTCGGCAACGTTGATGCCGTTAAAGCGTTCCAGTTCTTGGATGCCGGTGGGGGATGTGACGTTGATTTCGGTCAGATAATCGCCAATCACGTCAATACCCACAAATACCTGACCGTGATCGCGCAGGGTTGGGCCAATTGCGGCGCAGATTTCCAAATCACGTGCGGTCAGCTCGACCTTTTCTGGTCGTCCCCCCACATGCATGTTCGAACGTGTTTCCCCTGCCGCAGGCACGCGGTTGATCGCGCCAACTGGCTCGCCATCGACCAAAATCACGCGCTTGTCGCCCTTGGTCACAGCAGGCAGGTATTTCTGCATGATCAGCGGTTCGCGCGAAAATCCTGTGAAGAGTTCAAACAAGGATGACAGATTTCGGTCGTCTTGCGTCA
>RGAJ01000154.1 GCA_009920225.1 Paracoccaceae bacterium | reverse complement strand
GCGACCGTCTCTAACACTTTGCGCGTGGTGTCATCGTTGCACAGGCGCAGACGTTCCATCACGGGATCAATCCCTGCGGAATGACACAGTTCGTCAAAAAAGCTTTCATGAAAGAACGCGTTTGTTGACGCCCCGACCGAGCGCCACGAACTGATCGGGGCGAGCGGTTGCGCACGATATCCAGTGACGCGATAGTTTGGAATATCAAACGGTTGTTCCCAAGCCCCCGCCACGATTTGTGCATCTGGGCCAGGCAGTGACATGCCGATGCGTCCCATTTGTGACGCCATCACAGATGGGCTTGCGATCCCCAAATCAATGGCCGAGATCTTGCCATCGTCGATCTGCCCCCGCGCCCGCGCCATAACAGCAGGACGGGTAAAATCATGCGTCATGTCTTGTTCGCGGCTATAGGTCAGTTTGACAGGCGTGCCCTGCATCGTCATCGCAATTTCCGCAGCTTGGATAACGACATCCATTTCCAAACGATGGCCAAAGCTTCCGCCGATCATCTGGACATGAACGTGAATATCGCTGGCATCAACGTTTGTGACTTTTGATAGGGCATCTTGGACAAAGCGCGGCACTTGGGTGCCAGTCCAGACATCCACGCGCCCTGACCCAACCAAGACGGTTGCATTGATCGGCTCTAGCGGCGCATGTGCCAGATAGGGTGCGCGGTACTCTGCGGTGACGGGACCCACCGAAATCGCCGCATCCACATCCCCGTCATCGCGATTGCGACTGTCTTGGTGATCGGGTGAAAACGCATCAGACAGCGCAGCCCAGTGGCCCTCCATGGTTTCGGGCATCGGCGATGGGCCCCAATCGGCCACAATCGCATCGGCGGCTTGAAACGCGCGCCATGTGTTATTTGCAACGACAGCTACACCGCCCTGAACGGGTACAACCGAGCGCACCCCGTTCATAGCAAGCGCCGCAGTGGCGTCATAGCTATTCACGTTGCCACCAATATGCGGGTTCAATTTCACGGCCGCGTGCAGCATCCCATCCAGTTCGATGTCAATTCCATAACGCGCTGTTCCCGTTGATTTTTCCACAATATCAACGCGCTGCATGGGTTTCCCGATCAATCGCCATTCCGACGGGTCACGCAGCGTCACCTGTTCGACAGGTTCAAGGGTCGCAGCAAGTTGGGCCAGTTCGGTATAGGGAATTGCCTCACCATCGGGCAAAATGACCGACGCCCGTTCGGTTTTCAATCGGGTGATATGAACCCCCGTTTTGTTGGACGCCGCTTGTTTTAATGTTTCGCGGGCAACCGCCCCTGCGACGCGCAGCTTTTGATAGCCATCGGGCACAGTGGTTGAGCCGCCGGTGATTTGCATACCGATAAATTTCATCAACGCATCCGCAACGCCACGCGATGTTTCAGCCATCCAACTGGTGTCGGTGGGGTAAAACGGAACCGCTTCTTGTGAGAGCGCTGTGTTATAATAGGCGGGATCGGGGGGGCCCGGATCGACGCGAACTTGGTCAAGGTCGACATCTAGTTCTTCGGACAACAAGGCGGCTTGGACAGAATATGCCCCTTGGCCCATATCGGCGCGCGGGGTAATTAGGGTGATCCCATTCGCGTCAATCTTGACATAGGGTGTCAGAGCGGCTTCGCCCTCTGCAAGATCATCCAGCAAAGGGTTATGTGGGGGGCGTTTGTACATGTAATAGCCAAACGCAACGCCGCCGGCGATCGCAGCGGACCCAATCAGAAATGTACGGCGGGCAATTTTTCCTAGTCGAGACATCAGTTCCCCCCAGCCAAGTTTGCCGCAGCCGATTTCACCGCATCACGGATGCGTGGATATGTACCACACCGGCACAGGTTTCCAGACATCGCATCATCAATCTCTGCATCGGTTGGGTTTGGAGTGGTGGACAACAAGTCCGCAGCCTGCATGATTTGCCCAGATTGGCAGTACCCGCATTGGGCCACTTGGTGTTCAATCCACGCGGCCTGAACAACATGCAGGGCGTCAACATTTCCCAAACCTTCAATCGTAGTAATGTCGCCATCGACATCGCCGACCGCCGTCTGACAGGACCGCACAGCAACCCCATCAATATGCACAGTACAGGCGCCACAGGCCGCGATTCCGCATCCATATTTGACGCCTTTGATCTTTAATTCATCACGCAAAACCCACAAAAGCGGCATCTCTGCTTCGACATCGACTGTATAACTACGACCGTCCACATTTAACTTCATATGACTTCCCCTACTCTGATGCGTTTAATATAGGATGTGGCCTGCCTCATTTGAATAGGCGGGGCTGTGTCACACCCTTGATTTGTGGAAATGAGAATACACCGCAATACCCGCGCCCGCGATTGCAATACATCCCATGCCAATCGCAGTCCAAAGATCCGGTGCGTGATGGAACACAATCCAACTGGCAACCGCCGAAAACAGGATATGCACATAGTTCACAGGCGCCAAAAGCGATGCGGGGGCCTCGCGGTAGGACAAGGTAATCAGAAAATGCCCCACGGTCGCCGTGGCCCCCAACCCGATCATCATCAGCCACTGCGTGATGCTGGGCGTATGTTGAAATATGTCATCAAATAAAATGCCCACAAACGCCACCGACCCAACCACAAGCGTGTAAATCATCAGGGTCGACGGGCGTTCGGTTTTGGCCAGATATCGTGTCATAAGGTGATAAAACGTGGCGCAGACGGCATTGATCAACGCCATAAGCACCCCAAATGGGTCTAACCCGCCGCTGGGACGCACGATCAAAAGCACCCCCAAGAACCCGACAGCCGCCCCAAGCCACCCAAGTGCCGTCACACGTTCCCCCAGAACGGGAATGGCCAAGATCATGACCGCGATGGGCGACAGGTAAATGATCGCAGTCGCCTCGCCCACGGGGATCGTCATCAGCGCGATCCCCATACACAGTGATCCCGCCGTCAAAATCACACCGCGCAAAAGGACCAGTTTGGGCGCATTCGCCCGAAACACACCCTTGCGCCGCTGAGGACCAATCAGGACAAGAAACAGGACCACGCTCACCACATAGCGCACCGCCATGATATACGGGACAGGCAAGCCATCGACCAATAATTTGGTGAAAACATCCGCCATCGCGAACCCGATCACGCCCAAACAAACCATCGCTATGCCGCGCAATGGGCGTTCAATGTCGGTGGTCATGTCGGGAATCCTTGTGATGCGGATGCTGAAATCAGTAATGCCGCGAATTCACGAAAACACAAGCCCCACCGCGTGTCGGGCGCAAGATACGAAAAAGGGCAGGCTGATGCCTACCCTTTCAAGTCAGTCTTTTGGGAGAAAAGAAAACTGATTATTTCGCTGCTGCTGTCGCTTTTTTCGCGGCTGCAGTAACGTCTGCAGTTGCTTTTTTCACGGCTGCAGAGGCTTCTTCTGACGCTTCTTTGCCAGCGGCCATCAGCAATTCAACTGTGTCCATTTGAACTTTTTTCGCGACTTCTGCGAAAGCTGCCATGTTTTCTGCTGCGACTTCAGCTTGTGCAGAAGCGAAATCAGCGATTGCTTTTGCGTAATCAGCTGGCTCAGCTTTTGCTTTTGACATGTCTTGCATTTTCGCAATGGTGTCTTTTGTCCATTTTGTCGAAATCTCTGCTGATTTCTCGACTGCGCCCAATGCAACACCCGCCATTTTTTCGTTCATGGATGCTTGGTTTTTGAATGCGTTTTCGAATGCGGCTGTATCCACTGGGAAAGAAGCCATCATGTCTTTAAAAATTTTTGTAACGTCTTGTGTCTTAGTCATTGCTTTAATCCTTTTACCAACGAGACCATCTCGCATTGCCTAGGATTAATATACTTTCTGCAGTGCAGCATTTCAAGTATTTTTTGCTGCACTGCAGAATAATTTTTATTTTATCGAAAAATCAAACCCTTGAACGCTGCATCACATAGGTGCCCGGCGCATCGCACAGCGCCTCATACCCCGAATCGCCCGGAATTCTGCCATCAACCATTTTGCCAGAACGCGCTTTGAGCCAAGTTTCCCAAAGAGGCCACCAGCTGCCTTCGGTGAAATCGGCGCTGTCTTTCCAGTCGTTGGGCGAAAGCTTGGTGGTTGTGTTCGTATAGTGTCCGTATTTCTTTTTGCTCGGCGGATTCACAATGCCCGCGATATGACCGGATTCAGACACGACGAATGTTTTGTTACGGCTTTTCATGGCCTGAACCCCGCGATAGCAATCTTTCCACGCGGCGATGTGATCTGTTTCACAGCCCACCGAAAATACCGGAACGTCCACATCCGCCAAAGCCAATGTTTCGCCCATCAACTCAAACGTGCCATTTGCGAATTCATTGCGTTGGCACAGCCCCCGCAGATATTGTTTGGCCATTTTGCCCGGCAGGCTTGATCCATCGCCATTCCAATACAGCAGGTCAAACGCAGGTGGCGTTTCCCCCAACATATAGCTTTTGATCGCAGGCGTGTAGACAAGGTCATTTGCGCGCAAATAACTAAACGTGCGCGCCATGATAAAGCTTTCCAAAATACCCTTGTTGTTGATTTCATCTTCAATCGCGTCGATGAAATCGTTTTGCAAAAATGGGGTAAATTCACCTTGTTCGGAAAAATCGGTCAATGTGGTAAAGAACGTGGCCGATTTCACCGATTTATCACCGCGCTTCTTCATCAGCGACAAGGTCAAGCTTAGCGTTGTGCCCGCGATACAATAGCCAATCGCATTGACTTGTTTTTGCCCCGTGACGTCTTTGACAACATCAAAGGCAGTCAGGTACCCATCCTGAATATAGTCTTCCAACCCCACCTCGGCATAATCATGGTCAGGATTGATCCATGACACCACAAACAACGTATACCCTTGATCGACGATCCATCGGATCAAACTGTTTTCCGGCTTGAGGTCCAGAATATAGAATTTGTTGATCCAAGGCGGGAACATGATGATTGGCGTTTCATGCACCGTGTCGGTTGTCGGGCTATATTGGATCAATTCCATCATTTTATTGCGATAGACAACTTTGCCCTGTGCGGTCGCAATATTTCCGCCCACTTCAAACGCTTTCTCATCGACCAAACGGACGACCAATTCACCCTCATTTGCCTCAAGATCTTCGATCAGGTTTTCCATCCCATCAATCAAAGACTGACCTTGGGTTTCAAACGCCTTTTCCAACGCATCGGGATTTGTCGCCAGAAAATTGGTCGGCGACATCATGTCGACGATTTGGCGAGAAAAAAACTCAAGCCGCCGTTTTTCGGTAGGCTCAAGGCCCTCTAATTCTGCAACTGCAGAATTTATCATTTCGGCATTTCGCAG
>RGAJ01000153.1 GCA_009920225.1 Paracoccaceae bacterium | reverse complement strand
ACCATGCGGCAGCGCACAAAAGACCAAATCGATATTTGAATAAATCGATATCTTCCATTTTGACTAAATCGGGAAAATCCAAATGGTGCAAATGTGGGAAAACCTCGGCCATGGATTGACCTGCCTTGCGATCCGCAGCAAGGGCCGAAATCACCATGTCAGGATGCGATGAACACAAGCGCACCAATTCCGCACCCGTATAGCCAGACGCCCCCAAGATCGCGATGTTTTTTGTCATAATTCTATCCCTTGATTTACGCTTTTTCGAACGTAATCTGACGTTTCAAAAATTGTGTGGCCCGTGACGACACGCGTGCTGCATCCCCTGTGGTCAGGAATTTTGAAGTTATTCCTGTCCCGATCATTTTGGGATGACGTGTCAAATAATCGGCCAAGCTTTCGGCAACGATGTCTGCCTGGGAATAGACCTTGACGTGGTCGCCAAGCGCCGATTGAAAGGCATCAGCCATCAACGGGTAATGCGTACACCCCAAAATCGCGGCCTCTGGGTTTGGCATCTTGCGATGCAGGGCATCAACATGGCTGCGCACCAATGCATCGGCCAAAATCATGTCACCGTCTTCAATCGCATCGACAACCCCGCCGCAGGCTTGGGCTTCGACATCCACGCCAATCGCGCGAAAGGCCAATTCACGTTGAAATGCGCGGCTTGCAACGGTTGAGGGCGTGGCAAACAACGCCACGTTTTTAACGGCGACTTCTCGGGGTGGCGAATTATCCCCCCAATTCCGTTCGGTCAACGCCTCGATCAAAGGGACAAACACGCCTAGAACGCGTTTGTCAGTGGGGATCCAACTTTCTTGCATGCGTCGCAACGCAGCCGCAGAGGCCGTGTTGCAGGCCAAGATGACCAAATTACATCCCTCGTCCCACAGGCGCGACACGGCGGCCGTGGTCAAATTGTACACGTCATTTGCATCGCGCACCCCATAAGGGGCGTGCGCATTGTCACCAAAATACACGAAAGGAACGTCAGGCAAACGTTTCGTGACCGCATTCAATACGGTCAAACCGCCCAATCCACTATCAAAAACTCCGACGGCCATGGTCGCACTGCCCTTCTTGGCAAATTAACTTCGCCCGATCACACGGACGCTTCTCGACATATACGAGGATTGTCGGGAATAATCCATATCTTAACACACAGCTTTTATCGCGCAGCGACACTTGGCCCAGATTTCGGTGCGCCGGAGGTTTCAGCCGACGCAATGCGTTTTTTCAACATGCTGCGCGTTTCTGCCGCCTTTGCAATTGCTGCCATTTTCACAGGGCCAAATCCGCGAATGGTTTGCGGCAATCGCAAGAGATCCAGAATTGGCCCACGCGTAGCGTCGCCCAAGCGTGCCAAACACCACTCAAGATCCGCTTCAAAATCGCGGATCAACTGTCGTTCAGACTTGCGTTCTGCATGATAGCCGAACACATCAAAAGGCGTCCCGCGCAACGGCTTTAACGCGGCAAGAACCTTGAACAGCTTCAGCATGCTTGGGCCATAGGTTTTCTTAATCGGACGTCCATTCGCCCCCATCTTGGACAGAACAGGCGGCGCAAGATGGAACGACATATCGCCGATGTTATCAAACTGTTCCGACGCCTTTTCAATCGTGCTAAGATGCAAGCGAGCAACCTCGTATTCATCCTTGTATGTCAACAACTTGTGATAGGATATTGCCACCGCCTCTTTTATCTCTGGATCTGAAATCTTGTCCAATCTGCACAGATATTTTTTGGCCAATCCTTTGCCTTGATAGGCGCGCAAATGATCAACGCGATACGCGATTTTTTCATCCAGCGTTTTTGGTGAGGTTATCCCATCGGCATGAATAGCAGCTTGCGCTTGGTCCGGAAACACAACCGCCCAACGCCCCAAATCAAATGCACGAATGTTCAGATCAATCTTAGCCCCGTTCAGGGTAATTGCCGCGACAATCGCATCGCGGGTCACCGGCACGTATCCCATTTGCCATGCCGCCCCAAAGACCATCATATTGGAATAGATGCTATCGCCCAACATATCACGCGCAAGGTTTGATGCGTCAAAAAACGCGACACGCTCTTTCAGACGGGCCTCAAGTGACAACATCAATTGATCATGCGGGATCCTGAATTCGGTGTTACGGGTAAAATCTCCGGTGACGATTTCGTGATTGTTCACAACCGCGCCTGTGCGCCCTGCGGCGGTCAATCCAATTGTTTTGGACCCCGCACTTACAACCAGATCGCCGCCGATCAACACATCGGTTTCACCGGTGGCAACGCGGATCGCGCTTATGTCATCGGGGGAATTGGCCAGTCGACAGTGAATATGAACCGCGCCCCCCTTTTGTGCGAGCCCCGCCATCTCCATCATGCCTGCACCCATGCCATCGATTTGCGCGGCTTGCGCCAAAATCGCCCCGATGGTCACAACGCCGGTGCCGCCCACGCCGGTGATCACCACGTTATGGGTTGCCCCTTTGGCAATCGCGGGCAAAACCGGGGTGGGCAGATCGGGGATCACAAAATCCCGCGCTGCGCGTTTTTTGGGCGTCACCCCTTTGAGCGTGACAAAAGACGGGCAAAACCCGTTCAGGCAGGAAAAATCCTTGTTACAGGCGGACTGATCAATCGCACGCTTGCGACCAAATTCGGTTTCAACGGGAACCAAGGCCACACAGTTTGATTGCACACCGCAATCCCCGCAGCCTTCGCAGACGTCCGTGTTGATAAAAATGCGTTGATCCGGGTCAGGAAAGCTGCCGCGTTTGCGGCGACGCCGTTTTTCTGCCGCACAGGTTTGAACGTATAGAATGGCAGACACACCCGTTGTTTTGGCAAGCCGTTCTTGAACCGCCATCAATTGGGTACGGTCGTGCTTTTCCATGTCTTTTGGGAACGCGTTTAAATCCAGCTCTTCTTTGTCATCATAAACCAGAACAACGTCTTTGATCCCCATCGCCAACAGTTCACGCGCAATGCGCGGCGCGGTCAATCCGCCATCATTGCCCTGCCCGCCCGTCATGGCGACGGCATCATTGAACAGCACCTTGTATGTGATCGTTGTACCCGCTGCCACGGCGGCACGGATCGCTTGGATCCCTGAATGGTTATATGTCCCGTCACCGATGTTTTGAAACACATGGTCGCGTTTGGAAAAGAGCGATTCTCCGATCCAATTCGCGCCCTCTGCCCCCATGTGGGTAAAGCCCAAGGTTTTTCTATCCATCCATTGGGACATGAAATGACAGCCAATTCCCGCATATGCGCGCGATCCATCAGGGACCTTGGTCGATGAGTTATGCGGACATCCTGCGCAGAAATAGGGCAAACGCGCCGCCAATTCGGGGGCGTTGTCTGCGCGTTTTGCGTCAGAAATGGATTGAAGCGCACCCGCGATCTTTTCCCCGCCGCAACCCTCTTCGACCAGTATTTCGCCGATGGATTGCGCGATATTGATCGGATCAAGCGCCGCATCGGATTTGAACAGAACGCGACCATCCTTTTCCGCACCGTAAATGCGACGCCCATCGCGAATGTCAAAAATCGCTTCTTTCGCTTGGGGTTCGATCAGTTTGCGCTTTTCTTCAACGATGATGATCACATCCAACCCATCGGCCCATTCGCGGAAACTGTCGGTATCAAGGGGCCAAGTCTGCACGATTTTATACGCGGTAACGCCCAAGCGTTCGGCCTCGGCCTGATCAATACCAAGCACGGACAGTGCATGCACCACATCCAACCAATTTTTGCCCGCCGCAGCGATACCAATTTTTGCGCCCGCCTTGCCGATCATCCGCTGATCAATGCGATTGGCGCGCGCAAAGGCGCGTGCCGCGGAAACTTTGTGGTTTACCAAACGCTCTTCTTGGGCGGTGGGTGTATCGACAAGACGAATATTTAACCCGCCCTCAGGCATATCATACTCTGGCACAACGAAAGATTTACGATAGGGATCTGCGTCCACCACCGATGTTACCTCGATCGTGTCTTTCATGGTTTTCAGACCGACCCAAAGCCCCGAAAACCGCGACACTGCGTATCCGTAATGTCCATAGTCTAGAATTTCCTGGACACCTGCAGGGCTGATCACTGGCATGGACGCGTCAACCATCGCCCAATCAGATTGATGAAGCACGGTCGAGCTTTCGCCCGTGTGGTCGTCCCCCATCGCCATGATGACGCCGCCATGTTTCGAGGTCCCCGCCATATTGGCGTGCCGCATCACATCACCGGACCGATCCACACCGGGCCCCTTGCCATACCACAGACCGAAAACACCGTCATATTTACCTTCGCCACGCAATTCTGCCTGTTGGGATCCCCAGATCGCCGTGGCGGCAAGGTCTTCGTTCAAACCCTCTTGGAACACGATATCGGATGCGGCCAATTCTTTGGCAGCGCGGCGCATTTGGAAATCAACCGCCCCCAAGGGCGATCCGCGATACCCCGTGCAAAATCCCGCTGTATTTAACCCAGATTGCACGTCACGCGCCTTTTGCGCCAACATCAAACGGATCAACGCTTGGGTCCCGTTCAACAGAACCGTTTTTTTGGACAAATCATATTTGTCAGACAAAGAAATGCTATGTACTGTCATAATTGTGCCACCCGTTTTTTATTCAGACTAGGTCAACACGTCTGACTTAGCCAGAAAATTTTGAACATTACAAATAAAACTCGTGACTTTTTGACCTAAATCATGAAAATACAAAGTGTTAACAAATGAGGATGCCATGGACTGGGACAAGCTTCGGATATTTCACGCGGTTGCTGACGCAGGAAGCTTGACCCATGCGGGTGACGCTTTACGACTTTCGCAATCTGCTGTGTCGCGCCAAATTCGTGCGCTTGAGGAATCGTTGAACACCACTTTGTTCCATCGTCATGCGCGTGGCCTGATTCTGACGGAACAGGGCGAGCTTTTGTTTGATGCCACATCGTCGATGGCCAAACGCCTTGACGCTGCAGCGGCGCGCATTCGCGACAGCGAAGAAGAGGTATTTGGCGAATTGCGTGTCACCACCACCACTGGGTTTGGAACGCTTTGGTTGGCCCCGCGCCTGCCCAAATTATACGAAACCTACCCGGATCTGAAAATCGACCTGATGTTAGAAGAACGGGTTTTAGACCTTCCCATGCGTGAGGCAGATGTTGCCATTCGCATGAAAGAACCAAGCCAAGCGGATTTGGTGCGCAAACGCTTGATGGGGGTTCGGATGCGCCTGTATGCATCACCCAGTTATCTAAAGACACATGGCGAACCGCTTAGTATTGAAGATATGGCGAAACACAGATTGATCTGTCAGAACCCGCGATCTGCGCAGGTTCAGGCAGGTTTG
>RGAJ01000152.1 GCA_009920225.1 Paracoccaceae bacterium | reverse complement strand
TATTCAGATCGAAGGGCTGGAAACAACGCGGCGCGAAGATGCCATTTCGCGGTTGCGCGATCAACAATACCGCACTTTGGAATTGGAAGAGCGCGCAGGCGCTTTAATCGAAAAACTGATGCGCATGGATATCCGCGCGCCTGTGTCTGGGATTGTCTACGGCTTGTCGGTCTTTACACCCCGATCCGTCATCAGGCCCGCAGATCCGGTTATGTTTCTGATCCCCCAAGATCGCCCATTGGTCATAACCGTACAGGTCCCGCCAATTGATATCGATCAGGTCTGTGTAGGGCAAAACGCCGTTTTGCGGTTTTCCGCGTTGGATCAGCGCACAACACCTGAATTATTCGGCAAGGTGACCAAAGTATCCCCTGACGCTTTCCAAGACGATGCATCGCGGATGTCCTATTATCGTGCCGAAATTCTGTTGAACGAGGGCGAAACCGATCGGCTGCCTGCGAATGTGACCCTGATCCCAGGCATGCCTGTCGAGGCGTTTATCAGAACCCAAGATCGCACTCCGCTTGCCTATTTGATCAAACCTCTTGCGGATTACTTTGCCAAAGCGTTTCGTGAAAACTAACCCTTTTCTTGGCGCGACGTTCCCTGTAGCGTCGCGCCAAACACGCACAGAAGGAAAGTAACATGAGCGGACAGTTCGAACAAAACCTTGCCAATTTGGGCATCACATTGCCTGCAGCGCCAATGCCCGCGGCGAATTATGTGCCCTATGTCGTTGTCGGTGACATGGTCTATGTGTCAGGCCAGATTTCACAAAATGCAGATGGGTTTATCATCGGCAAATTGGGCGACACACTGACAACCGAACAAGGCGCCGAAGCGGCAAAATGTTGTGCAATCAGCCTTTTGTCACAAGTAAAGGCCGCATGTGGCGGGGATCTGGATCGTTTGGTGCGCGTTGTGAAATTGACAGGGTTTGTCAATTCTACCTCCGATTACACAGAACAGCCTCAGGTCATCAATGGCGCGTCGAACTTGATGGGCGAAGCTTTGGGTGACGTCGGAAAACACGCGCGTGCGGCGGTCTCTGCACCCGCCTTGCCATTCGGGGTTGCCGTCGAAATCGAAGGTGTCTTTCAGATCAAATGACACGGTCCCTTGATCCTGCATTTATAACCAAACCGCTGGCACATCGTGGACTGCACGATGTGTCACGTCATGTGTTTGAAAATACCCGATCCGCCTTTGCCGCGGCGCTTGATCATGGCTACGGAATTGAATTGGATGTTCAGCTGTCATCGGATGGGCGCGCGATGGTGTTTCATGATGAAACGCTTGATCGTTTGACCCGTGCAAGGGGCCCAGTAAATCGCCGCACGGCCGCCGAATTGGGTGCCATAACGATTGGCACTGGCAACGATGTGATTGAACCGCTTGACAATATTCTGACCCAGATTGCGGGGCAGGTTCCCCTGTTGATTGAAATCAAGGATCAAAGCCTGACGCTCTCGCAAACCGATGGTGTTTTGGAACGTGCGGTGTGTGACGCGCTGTCGGGATATGCCGGCCCCGTCGCGATCATGTCGTTCAATCCCCATGCGATGATGCACGTGCAAACCTATGCCCCGGACTGTGCGCGCGGCTTGACAACCTGTGCGTTTGATCCTGACGAATGGCCGGATGCATCGGTTGACCGTTGCGCCGCTTTGGCGAGCATTCCCGATTTCGATGCAGTTGGCGCGTGCTTTATTTCGCATGATGTGACTGCATTGACCGACGCAGCCGTTGCACGCATAAAATCCCAAGGGGCTCCGATCCTGTGTTGGACGGTGCGCAGTGCGGCACAGGAACACGACGCGCGCGCGATATGTGATAACATCACATTCGAAAGCTATCATGCCTAGTTCAAACAGGTGACCCATGTCAGAGATCAGCATTGAAATCGTGACATCCCTAGACGCCATATCCCAATCCGATTGGGATCGCTGCGCCGATTGGGCGACGGGGCCGCGGCATGAGAACCCGTTTACCACCTATGATTTCTTGCGCACATTAGAAGACAGCGGATCGGTGGGCGCAGGCACGGGATGGGATCCCTATTACCTGATTGCGCGGGCGGATGGCGTTGTGATTGGCGTGGCGCCGCAATACCTTAAATCGCATTCACAAGGGGAATACATCTTTGATCATTCTTGGGCCCATGCCTATGAACGGGCAGGGGGACAGTATTACCCAAAGCTTCAGATCGCGGCACCCTTTACCCCTGTGACAGGGCGACGGTTCTTGGCGCATCCGGATCATGTTGATCTGGCCCAAGCCGCCTTGACGCAAGGCGCGATTAAATTTGCGCAAAATAATGGATTGTCGTCCGTGCATATCACATTTTGCAACAAGGACGAATTTGACCGCGGTGAACAGCTTGGGTTGTTGCAGCGCGAAACACAGCAATTTCATTGGATGAACAACGGTTACGCCGATTTCGATGCGTTTTTGGGCGCGTTATCGGCGCGCAAGCGCAAAAATATCAAACGTGAACGCGCCACAGCCCAAGGGTTTGGCGGCACGATTGAGGTTCTGACAGGTGCTGAGATCCAGCCGTTCCATTGGGATGCCTTTTGGGAATTTTACCAAGACACAGGCGCGCGCAAATGGGGGTCGCCCTATTTAACGCGGGCATTTTTCGACATGATCCACGACCGCATGGCGGATGATATTCTTTTGGTGTTGGCCAAACGCGATGGGGCCTATGTTGCGGGCGCGTTGAATTTTATTGGGGATCAGGCGCTTTATGGCCGCTATTGGGGATGTGTGGAACATCATTCCTGTTTGCACTTTGAGTTGTGCTATTATCAGGCCATTGATTTTGCAATCTCGCACGGTTTGGCGCGTGTCGAAGCCGGTGCGCAGGGCGAACATAAATTGGCGCGCGGCTATGTGCCGACAAAAACCTATTCGCTGCACTGGTTCCGTGAACCGCGGTTTCAGGATGCTGTTGCCGAATATCTGGTGGCAGAACGCAGCGCGAATTCAGAGGATATTGAAATTCTCACAGGCTATGGCCCCTTCAAATCCCAACCTGCGTCAGAGGATGAATAGGCCCGCATGTCACGGGCCAATTCAAATCAGATTTCCGCCAACAGCGCTTCACCACCTGAGATGTCGCACTGACCGCGGGATGGTTCCGGCGCAAACACTTTGACAACGCCGTCTTCGACATACATCGCATAGCGTTTGGAGCGTGCCATCAATCCCGCAGGTGGGGCGTCAAAATTCATGCCGATGGCTGTGGTAAATGTGCTTTCGGCATCTGCCAACATTGTGATCCCTGCTTCACTTGCGCCTGTGGCCTTGCCCCATGCATCCATGACGAATGGGTCATTCACGCTGATACAGATGATTTCATCAACGCCCTTTGCCGCGAACCCGTCTTTGGTGCGGATAAAGCTGGGCACATGCGCCGAATGACATGTGGGTGTATACGCACCCGGCACCGCGAAAATCGCAACTTTGCGACCCGATAATTTTGTAGACAGATCAACGGTTTCTGGTCCGTTTGACCCAATCCGTGTCAGTGTCGCATTTGGAAGCGTATCGCCAACCGAAATTGTCATAGTTTTTTCCTCATATGAATTGCGTTTTCTTATGGCTTCAATATAGAGTTTTCCAACATCCGAACCAGAGGGAATAGAGGGTTTCATGACAAAAGTTGTTGTTATTGGCGCGGGCCAAGCAGGATCTGCCGTTGTCGCCAAGCTGCGCAATTCAGGGTTTGACGGCGATGTGACCTTGATTGGTGCAGAAACGGTGCCGCCCTACCAACGCCCCCCTTTGTCAAAGAAATACATGTTGGGTGATATGGATTTGGAACGGCTGTATTTGCGGCCTGCAAATTTTTATTCCGACAACAAGATTGATTTGCAGTTGGGCACACGCGTGCACGCAATCGATGCGACCGCCAAAACCGTGACCACCGATGCGGGGACCGTGCCCTATGATCACCTCGTTTTGACCACAGGGTCATGGCCGCGTCGATTGCCCGCGAAAATTGGGGGTGATTTGGCAGGTGTTTATTGTATGCGCGATCTAAAAGATGCCGATGCCATGGCCCCAGAATTTAAAGAGGGCGCAAGAACCTTGATCATCGGCGGGGGCTATATCGGGCTTGAGGCGGCGGCGGTTGCCGCGTCAAAGGGCGTGCAGGTGACCCTTGTTGAAATGGCAGAGCGTATTTTGCAACGTGTCGCTGCGCCGCAAACGTCGGATTATTTTCGCGCGGCGCATAAATCGCGCGGCGTTGACCTGCGCGAAGGTGTGGGGTTGGATCATCTTGGTGGTGAAAATGGCCGCGTGACCCATGCTGTTTTGACCGATGGATCACGGATCGATATTGATTTCGCCATTGTCGGTGTCGGCATTATGCCCGCATCCGAATTGGCGGACGCGGCTGGCGTGGTTCTGGACAATGGGATCAAAGTGAACGAATTTGGCCAAACCTCGGACCCAAGCATTTGGTCGGCGGGGGACTGCGCATCGCTGCCCTACAAGGGCAACCGTATCCGTTTGGAAAGCGTTCAAAACGCCATCGATCAAGCCGAAGTTGTGGCGCAAAACATCATGGGTGCGGGGATCGCATATGTCCCGATGCCATGGTTCTGGTCCGATCAATATGACATCAAACTGCAAATCGCAGGGCTGAATATCGGATACACAGATGTGTATGAGCGCCCAAGCGAAAGCGTCGATGCCAAATCATTTTGGTACTATCAGGGTGATACGTTGCTGGCGGTGGATGCGATCAACGATTCCCGCGCCTATATGGTGGGCAAGCGTTTGATTGAAAACGGGAAATCGCCTGTACCTTCAGTGATCTGCGATCCGGAAACGGATTTGAAAGCCCTGTTAAAAGCGTGAGGATCATCGCGGGCGCATTCAAAGGCCGCGCTTTGGCGGCGGTTGGCAAAGGCGATGCTGGCGCCCATCTGCGCCCGACAACAGATCGCGTACGCGAAAACCTGTTCAACATCCTGACGGGTGGACGGTTTGACGTGGACTTGGACGGCGCGCGCGTCTTGGACCTGTTTGCAGGGACGGGCGCCTTGGGGCTTGAAGCCCTGTCGCGCGGCGCGGCGCATGTGACTTTTGTGGATACGGGGCGGAAATCTCTGGATTTGATCCGACAAAATGTTGCGATTTGTGGTGCGCAAAGCCAATCGAACATCCTGAAATGCGATGCGATGCGATTGCCGAAAAACCCGGACTTGCCCTATGATCTGGTGTTTTTGGATCCGCCTTACAAAAAGGGAATGGGCGAACGCGCCATCGCCTTGGCCCTGTCGGGGGGATGGATCGCGCCAGATGCCTTGATCATTTGGGAAGAA
>RGAJ01000151.1 GCA_009920225.1 Paracoccaceae bacterium | reverse complement strand
TCTGTCACGATACGCTCTGACGGATTGAATTGGCCCACGGATGATTTGGTGATGGAACCTGATGGGCGCATTGGCACATCAAACCATGCATTGGGTCCAATCCGATTGCGGCCAACTGCGGCAAAGTGTTTGGTTATTCTGCCGCGTGGGGTTCTTGATGTGGTGATCCCTGCAATTTTGCGCGCGCCGCAGTGGTGTGTTCCCGCCACAAAATAAACAAACCCGCCGCAATGGTGATCAAGATACCGATCGCCGCCATGCGATTTGGCAGGTCATTAAAAATCATCCATCCGAAAAAGGTCGCCACCGGAATTTCCAGATATTGCATCGGGGCAATTGTGGCCGATGGGGCAAATCGCAGGGACCATGTCATCAACAAATGGGCCAAGGTTCCAATCAATCCCCAAATCAGGATCGTCAGGATTTCATTCCCCTGCAGAGCGATCATTCCAAAGGCGGGAATATTGCTGTCAGACAACAGATACAAAATCGGGCCCACGATGACGATTGCCATCACGCCATTGACCGCTTGCAATCCGATTGGGTCGGTATCCTGCGCAATTTGACGGGTGACAAGGATAAAACCCGAAAACACCACCGCGACAACCAATGGCAACAGCGCAGGCCACCCCACCTGTTCAAAAGAGGGTTGGATCACAAACAAGGTCCCAATAAATCCGACGATACAGGCCCCAAGGCGATGGATCCCGACCGTTTCATTCAACAAGAAATGACCAAGGATCAACAAGATAAACGGCATTACAAAGGCAATAGCGATGGCATCAGCCAAAGGCAGATATTGCAGCGCCGCAAACATTGCCGCAATTCCGATAATGTGCAACACAACCCGCAGCCACGCAAATCCCAATACGCGCCCCGTCAATCGCATGGGACGTTTTGTGAGATAGGCAAGCGGGATCAAGGCGACCGCCTGGATCAAGAACCGCAGGAACACCAATTCCGCCAAGGGAACATGCCCGCCCAATATTTTCGCAAACGCATCGCCCAAGGGGGCAAAGATGCAAAACAGCAGCATCAAAAAGATGCCCAGAATTGGCCGGTCATTTTTCATAAAAAGAAGCTAAGACGAAAGTTTTAGCTTTGCAACTTAAAGCTAGGTCTGTTTTGCGGTTTTTTGTTCGCGGTAGATCACATACAACCCCGCGCCAATAATCACCACCATCCCAAAGACAGCCATTCGGTTGGGCAGGTCCCCAAAAATCATATAGCCCAGAATAACCGCGCTGACGATTTCCAAGTAATGCAAGGGTGCCAATGTCGATGAGGGCGCAAACCCCAAGGCATAGCTCATGAAAATATGGGACAAGGCCGCAGCGGCGCCAACCCCGACCAGAAACGCCCAATAGACGCCTTGTGGCATAACTGGATCCAAATCGGTGATCCCGGATCCATCTGCCAAGATCATCACAGGGATGCAGAGCAGCGCACCAACCCATGCGGTATGATATTGCATTGCAATGGCCGACAGCTTGCGCGAAATTTGCCGTGTTGACAGCATGTAGAGCGCGAAAAAGACGGCCGTTCCCAAAGGATACAGCGCAACAAAGCCAAAGGCGGCAAAGCTGGGTTGGATCACAAGGATCACACCGATGAAGCCCACAACACAGGCCGCCAAACGACGCGGGCCAACGGCTTCACCAAAGACATATTTGCCGATCAATAACAGAATAAACGGTTCGACAAAGGCAATCGCCAAGGCATCGGCAATCGGCATCACCGAAATCGCCGCCACAAAGCAATAGGTTGACGCAATCAGCGTAATTGCGCGAAACAAAATCGGAAGCACCAACGACTTTGGCAACCACAGGCGATCCCGCACCAAAAGGACAAAGGGCAGCATGATCAGCGTTTGAACAATGAACCGCGCGGTGGTGATTTGCCCGACAGGAATTTGATCGGACGCCAATTTTGCAAACGTGTCTAAAACGGGCGCTGTGACGCAAAAGGCCAACATTAAAAATGTGCCAAGTACGACGCGATCAGGGGACGGGCTAAAGGTATGTGTCTGTGCCATGGTCGATGGCTTAGGTGAATCGGGACAGGGGATCTGTCCCAATTTCGACAGTGGCATGCCGTTTTGATCGTGTGATCAACAATTTGGCACGTTGACAGCCAACCCCCCAAGCGAGGTTTCTTTGTACTTTTCGCTCATATCCGCGCCGGTCTGGCGCATGGTTTCGATGCACGCGTCCAGCGGAACCAAATGGGTCCCATCACCGCGCAAGGCAAGGCTTGCCGCCGACACGGCCTTGATCGCGCCCAATCCGTTGCGTTCGATGCAAGGGACTTGGACCAAACCTCTGACGGGGTCACAGGTCATGCCAAGGTGATGTTCCAACGCGATTTCGGCCGCATTTTCAACCTGCTCAGGGGTGCCGCCCATGACCGCGCATAATCCTGCGGCTGCCATTGCGGCGGCGCTGCCAACTTCGGCCTGACAGCCTGCTTCTGCGCCACTGATCGAGGCGTTGAATTTCACCAATCCCCCAATGGCAGAGGCAGTCAGAAGGAAATCTGCAATCTTGGTGCTGCTCGCGCCGGGAACGTGTTCAAGGTAATATTTGATGACCGCAGGCACGACACCGGCCGCGCCGTTCGTGGGGGCGGTGACGACTTGGCCGCCGGCGGCGTTTTCTTCGTTCACGGCCATGGCGTAAACGCTCATCCAATCGTTGATGGTGTGCGGCGCGGTAAGGTTCATGCCACGTTCCGCCATCAGCGCATCATAAATGCCCTTGGCCCGCCGTTTGACCCCCAAACCACCTGGCAAGATACCATCCGTCGCCAATCCGCGTTCGATGCAGTCATTCATCACCGACCACAGTCGTGCAACGCCTGTGGTAAAATTCTGCTGACCATTGCGGGATATTTCGTTTGCCTGCTTCATCTGGGCAATGGATTTGCCCGATGCCTTGGCCATTTCTAACATCTCGGCTGCGGATTTAAACGGAAAGGGGACGGGATTGCCTTCGTCTGTGGCTTTGCCTTGGGCCAGTTCATCTTCTGTTAGAACAAAGCCGCCGCCGATGGAATAATACACCTCGCGCAGGATAACGTCACCTTGGGCATCTGTCGCCATCAAGATCATGCCATTCGCGTGTCCAGACAGCGCGGGACCATAGTCAAATTCCAAATCGGTCTTTGGATCAAAGGCCAATTCATCCAAATCTGGCGGGGTGATTTTTCCCGTCGCATGGATGGCCGCTAATGTGGCTTCGGCTTTTTCGTGATCATATGTATCCGGCAAGAACCCTGCCAGACCAAGAATTGTTGCACGATCGGTTGCGTGGCCCACACCTGTAAAGGCCAATGACCCATGCAAACTGCCGCGTAGGCCATGCGCCTGAAACGGGGATTTGCGCAAGCGGTCCAAAAATCGACCCGCGGCCACCATAGGGCCCATTGTGTGCGACGATGATGGGCCAACGCCCACTTTGAAAATGTCAAAGACTGACAGGAACATTAGACTGCGGATCCTTCTGGTGGTGCGGCATAGTCTGCCGCGCTAAAGGGGGTGGTGTTCAACCCTTCGGCAACGATGGCACGCTGCGCAGAGGGTCGTGTTTCAACGGTTTTTGCCACGTGCAACAGCGCAGGGTAGGCATTCAAATCAAACCAAGCCTGTCCCGAGACAGGGTAAAGTTGGCACCATCGCACAATCACGGCCATATACAGGTCAAGGATCGTAACACCGTGATCCGCCGCTGACCACTCTGCCGCGTGGTGATCGAGCAAACGAAAGGCATGGTCCAAACGGGCCCGCGTGCGCGTGTTGTAATCATCCAGCGCAGAGGCATCGACAAAGCGATCCGGATAAAACAGCGATACCAAATCCGCATGCAGCGTGTTTGACACATAAAACAGCCACGACATAAAAATGGCGCGCTTGGGGTCGGTCATCCGCGGGGCCAAACCACCGTGCTGATCTGCCAGCCACAATAAAATTGCAGCTGTTTCAAAGATTGGACCGATTGGTGTTTCCAACACGGGAATCCGACCCGCAGGATTTAGGGCCAAATAGGTCTGCGATTTTTGTGCGCTGATGCTGCGATCCACCAATTTGGCGTGATACGACGCGCCGAGTTCGTCCAAGGCAAGCCGGACGATCAAAGATGCGTTATCAGGGGCATAGTGCAAAACATAGGTCATGAGCGTGATGTACACCGCGAAACTGTCACTCACCGCTCTGATAACGACGTTTCGTATCGGAAACAAGCCATGCTGCTGCGCGGGGCGATAAATTTGCCACAAGCCTCTCGCACTTTTGTGGGATGTTTCATATAAGCGGATCAAACAAGTCGGAGTTTTCAAGATGTATAGCGATCTGTCTGCAGCTGAACGCGGAAAATATGTATGCGCTTTGCGTGCGGCGCAAATGGTGAAATCGGGCATGAAGGTTGGTTTGGGCACAGGTTCCACCGCCTATTGGTTGGTGAAACATTTGGGTCAGATGGTGCGCGAAGAGGGTTTGAAGATCCAAGGCGTTCCAACGTCCACACGCACCAAAGATCTGGCCATTTCCGAAGGGATCGAGATCATCACATTGGATGAGGCCGGCTGGCTTGACCTGACGATTGACGGCGCTGACGAATTTGATGCCGAATTCACCCTGATCAAAGGCGGCGGCGGTGCCCATTTGCAAGAAAAAGTTGTTGCAATGGCGTCTGACAAGATGGTCGTTATTGCGGATGCGTCGAAACGCGTGGACAGCTTGGGCGCGTTTCCATTGCCTGTCGAAATCCTGAAATTTGGGGCGAATGCGACGCAAAAATTGGTCGGACAGGTGCTGACCGATTTGGGGTATCATGACATCGACATGTCGATCCGCGCGGTTGATGGCACCCCGTTTGAAACCGACGAAGGAAACGTGGTTCTGGATTTGAAAATGGGCACGATCACCGATCCGTCTGCATTGTCCACCGCGCTGAATCAATTGCCGGGGGTGGTTGAAAACGGATTGTTCATCAATATCTGTCAAGCGGTTATCGTTGGAAACGCGGATGGGTCCGTGACGACCGAATGGAAAGACGGACGTGACACCGAAGTGGCGCAGCTGATGCCCGCAGAAGACACCAATCTGTTTGCAAATCTTGGGGATGAATAATGTACGACTATGATCTATTTGTCATCGGTGGCGGGTCAGGTGGCGTGCGCGCCGCCCGCGTCGCCGCAGGTGAAACAGGGGCAAAAGTCGGATTGGCAGAAGAGGACCGCTATGGCGGCACCTGCGTGATCCGTGGATGCGTACCCAAAAAGATCATGGTCTATGCATCTGAATTTCCATCTGCGGTGGACGCAGGCCGTGCCTATGGATGGGATATTGCGCAAAACGGTTTTGAT
>RGAJ01000016.1 GCA_009920225.1 Paracoccaceae bacterium | reverse complement strand
TGGCCCGAAGACCCACGGCATGCCGACCCAACCTTGCGCGCAAAGCCGCGCAGTTAACCCGCCAAAAGCCGTGCAGCAAAATCACCGGTCAGATATGTGGGCCTGCCTTTGGCAAACACGCCTTCGATCATCTTGGTCTCGGCATGCACGACAATCATATCGGCGCGTTTCCCGATATCCAACGCACCGCGATCATCGCGCCCCAAGACCCGAGCAGGCCCTGCAGACACCAATTCCCACGCACGCGCCAATCCAATGCGCTCCCCCACAATAAATGCAGCCCTTAAAAGCGACGGATAGTGATAATCTGACGCCAATGCTGTGCATAACCCCGCCTCAACCAGATCAAGCGCCGATACATTTCCCTTGTGCGACGCACCGCGCAAAACATTTGGCGCCCCCATAATGACAGGCGTACCTGCATCTATTGCCGCCTGCGCTGCGTCTTGGGCTTCGGGGAATTCCGATATCTCTACCCCAACATCCGCCCAAAAGGCGCGCGTTGTGGCGTTCGGATCATCATGGCTTGCAATCACAGCGCCCGCCGCACGAATATCATGCACAAACCCCGCCATTTCTGCGCGCGCACGGCTCAAACCATCATGCATCTGCTGCAACAATGCCCAATGCGTATCGGGGCTGCGCTTGGCTTTCAACGCCTGCCCAGTCAAGCGCGGCGGCTTTTTCCCTGCGCGCAATGCATCGTGCGGCACGTGATCATTCATGGCAACATAGGGGATTTTATGATGTCGCACCAACTCTAACACCTCAGCCCAATCATCACGCATCAAATATTCAAACCGCAACTGCGGGATCAAATCTGTGGCATATGTGGCTCCTGCGGTCGACAACAGGTCAAAAACCTGCGCGGCAAACTCTGGTCCGCGCATCCCTCCTTCCCAGCTATAGAATTGCGCCATGACCGCGGTCGTAATGCCATTTGCAGCGATTTCCGCATGCGCGGCCCCCAACCCGCCGGCCAAATCTTTGATCGCGCCTTTGCGCGGCGCAAGGTGATGTTCAAACCCATCCCCATGCAAATCAACCAAACCAGGCAGGACCAAATACCCCCGCGCATCAATCGCGCGCGCCGATGAATCGGACGCGATCAAACCATCGCCGCAATGCACAGACGCCTCTTCAAGACCATTGCCGATTAAAACGCGCCCACCCAACAGGGAAAATGCCGCCATAGGTTCACTCCTTCACCCAATCTCTGACATCGCTAGCCAAGCAATGTTCAGAACACAAGGCACAAACTAAATTCATTTTCTGTCTAAAAATATCCAAATCCAACAGGGGCCACACATGCAAAAAGCCCCGCAATCGCGGGGCTTTGACGTTTCAAAATCTTTGCACCCAATGGGTTACAGCTTTGATGTCATCTCTGGAACTGCATCAAACAGGTCAGCAACCAGACCAAAATCCGCGACTTGGAAAATCGGGGCTTCTTCGTCTTTGTTGATCGCAACGATGATCTTGCTGTCTTTCATGCCCGCCAAATGCTGGATCGCACCGGAAATACCCGCCGCAATATAAAGATCAGGCGCAACAACTTTGCCTGTTTGACCCACTTGCCAATCGTTTGGCGCATAGCCACTGTCAACGGCCGCCCGTGACGCACCAACAGCTGCGCCCAGTTTGTCCGCAAGACCTTCGATGATGGCAAAGCTTTCCTCGGATCCAACACCACGACCACCAGAAACAACGATGCCTGCAGATGTCAGTTCTGGACGATCTGAAGATGCAACTTTGTCTTCGACCCATTCGGACAGGCCTGAGTTACCCGCAGCTGCGATATTTTCAACAGAAGCTGAGCCACCTTGGCCAGCTGCATCGAAATTCGCGGTCCGGAAAGAAATAACTTTTTTCGCATCAGACGATTGCACGGTTTGGATCGCGTTACCTGCATAGATTGGGCGCTCAAACGTGTTCGCGTCAACAACCGCGGTTGCATCGGTGATCACCATCACATCCAACAAGGCCGCCACGCGGGGAAGGATGTTTTTTGCATTGTTTGTCGCTGCGGCAACGATGTGGTCATAACCACCTGCCAATGACACAATCAGGTCGGCCACAGGTTCGGCCAGACCATTGCCATAGGCGGCATCATCGGCACAAAGAACTTTGGACACGCCGTCCAAGGTTGCGGCGGCGGCAGCTGCCCCACCACATCCAGAAGACGCGCACAGAACGGTCACATCACCCAATGCTTTCGCTGCGGTGACGGCTTTTGCGGTTGCATCAACGGCCAGATCTGCGCCGTTTACTTCTGCCAAAAGAAGAACTGCCATTAGATTGCTCCTGCTTCTTTTAGTTTCCCGATCAGCTCATCGACTGATCCAACTTTGATCCCTGCGGCGCGCTCGGCTGGCTCGCCTGTTTTGACGATAGTCAAACGGGGGGTGACATCAACGCCCAGATCGGCCGCGGTTTTGATATCCAACGGTTTCTTCTTGGCCTTCATGATATTTGGAAGGGACGCATAGCGTGGTTCGTTCAACCGCAGATCCGCAGTCACAACCGCTGGCATTTTCACCTTGATCGTTTGCAGACCGCCATCAACCTCGCGGGTGACGGTGGCTGTGTCGCCCTCGATTGCCAATTCAGACGCGAAAGACGCCTGTGACCAACCCAAAAGCGCAGACAACATTTGGCCAGTGGCGTTCATGTCATTGTCAATTGCTTGCTTGCCGCAAATCACCAAACCGGGTTGTTCTTCGTCACAGACCGCTTTTAGGATTTTGGCAACGGCCAAAGGTTCGATGTCATTATGTACATCATCTGTCGCTGTGACCAAAATCGCACGATCCGCGCCCATCGCCAAAGCGGTGCGCAGCGTTTCTTGCGCCTTATCAACGCCGACGGAAACAACGATAATTTCTTCGACTTTGCCCGCTTCTTTCAAACGGATTGCTTCTTCTACTGCAATCTCGTCGAATGGGTTCATCGACATCTTTACATTCGCGAGATCAACGCCGCTTCCGTCCGCCTTGACACGAACCTTCACGTTATAATCAATCACACGCTTTACAGGTACCAAGACCTTCATTGGCTATGCTCTCCTTAGTCTGTGTCGCAAGGCGACTCTGAATACTGCCCCATTGATACTGGGTTCATTTTGATTGAAACAGGGCAAAATCGTCATGTTAGCGTTAAACTACGCCGCGTTATACTTTTTTTAGCGCGTTCCCCCTGGAACCCATAAAACATCGTCATTGCCATCGTTGTTTGCGATCCGCGCGGCAACAAAGAACCAATCAGACAAACGGTTCAGATAGCGCAGGGCAACAGGGTTGATTGTTTCATGCTCTGACAGTTCTGTCGCGATGCGTTCCGCGCGGCGCGAAATCGTGCGGCACAGGTGTAACTTGGTCGCCAATTCCGAGCCACCCGGCAGGATAAAGCTGCGCAATGGCGCAAGTTTTGCGTTCATAGCGTCGATTTCGGATTCCAGCCGGTCCACTTGGGATACGATCATCCGCAACGGCGTGTATTCCAATTCACCATCTTTTTCCATGTCGGGACGGCACAGATCGGCCCCGATATCGAACAATTCGTTTTGGATCCGCGTAAGCATGTCATCCATGTCCCCAGATGCGGACAAGCGGGCCAAACCGACAAAGGAATTCAATTCATCCGTCGTGCCATATGCGGCGACGCGCAGGGAATGCTTTGCAACACGATCACCATTTCCCAGTGATGTTTCACCGCTGTCACCAGTCTTTGTATAGATCTTGTTCAGTACAACCATGTTACGATTTCCCTCTAAAATAAACAAAGGCCAAGATAAGCAGAACAGCCACGAATTGGGCAACGATGCGCATCCGCATGATTTTGTTCGCGTGTTTGCGATTGAAATCACCGCCACGACCAAATCCGCCGATACCAATCAGCATAATAATCGCAACCGTGGCCATAGCCAAAACGACGACGACAAATAGGGGATCATTGAACATCTTTAGACCTTTCAAAGAAAACTGACGTCTTATTTAGCGGTTTGTGCCGCAATTGCGACCCGTAGTTCATAACCTGTGCGCATATGCCACCATTATACCTTGGCAATCAACCATTCCCACGTTCTGACAGGCAATATTCGTTTCAAGGCCGCCATGACATATGTCGGGGTTGTGACGAAATAATGCGGCTTTGGGCGGGTGCTGGTCAGTGCATGAAGCAGCTTTTTCGTGACGGCCGAGGCGGGCAATTCAAACCGGTCTGGCCCATTGCTTTTGTACAACCGATCCCGCAACACAGTTTCATATTGCGCCCGCCGTGGCGAATTTTCCCAATCAATCCAACGTTCAAACTGTGGAATTGACTTGACGCGAATATCCGATGTCACCGGTCCGGGTTCAATCAAGATGATATCGATACCCGTGCCACGCATCTCTAATCGCATGGTTTGTGTCAGGCCTTCTAATGCGAATTTGGTCGAATTATAGGCGCCGCGCCAGCGCAACGGGGTAAACCCCAAAACGGACGAACAGTTGATAATGCGACCATGACCTTGGGCGCGCATCACGGGAATCACACGTGTCGTTAGATCGTGATACCCAAACACATTGGTTTCAAAGATTTCGCGCAATGCGCCGCGCGGCAGATCCTCGACCGCGCCGGGGCAGGCGAAAGCGCCATTGTTGTACAGCGCATCCAATGTGCCGCCCGTATCGGCCAACACCTGTTCCAACGCCGACCCAATGCTGTTTTCATCCGCGTAATCCAGCACATAGCTGTCGAATCCCTTTGCGCGTAAACGATCCACGTCTGCCTGAGCACGACATGTTGCGAACACACGCCATCCCGCCGCGCGCAACCCATGCGCCGCGTCATACCCAATGCCCGATGAACACCCTGTGATAAGAATAGTTTTTTGCATCCTGCCCCCCATTTTGGGGACAGGTTAGACACGATCTAAATCAGAAAAACAATGATCTATTCACGCAACAAGGACGCAGAAATCCAACCAACCCAATTGGTTTCGATTACTCGCAGTTTGACCCAACTGCCGTTGGTTTCGTTCAACAGGGCGACTTCCGTGTCGCGGTCAAGCTTGCCAACAACGTTGTGATCGGTGCCCGGACCATTTCGCAAATTCACGCGCGTCGCATTCACGAACCGCGTCATGTCGGCATCCACACCGACGGCACCGACCGTATCGCGGGTCAGTTCAACAAAGCTTGTCGGATCGGACAAGGTGGCAATACGGGCCTGCGCGTCATCGTCACCAGCGGCAGCTTTCCACAAACTGGCACCAGATCGCAAGGTTGGCGTATCTGATGCCGGAAGCGATTCGGAGAAGACCTTGGCATATTCCTGTTTCACTTGCGTCGCCCGCGCAGACACTTTGTCATCGGCAATATGCGTATCAATCTCGACCCGTGGGGCGATGGCCTGAACGACAACCGTTTGATCTTGCTTTTGTTTTTCAAATGCAGCTGGTTCAAAATTCTTGCCGCCGCTTAAGTAATAGAATGCAAAACCAAGACCTAAAAATGATGGAATAATCAAACGCAACATCAGCAATTTACCCCTAATATATCTAAGCATACCCACTCCCATTTGGATACATGTTGTATTCTTATGTATCAAAGGTACTTCGATGCGTTTTTTCCCCCCACATCGCTTTACCTGTTCCAATTCTCGGGATATTGATTGGATATGACAGAGACACCCAATACCGCGAACGCGGGCCTTATTTCATCTGAAACGCTGCGCCGTGCGATCGGGGATCGCTATCTGACCTATGCGTTATCGACCATCATGCATCGGGCCCTGCCTGATGCCCGCGATGGGTTAAAACCCGTTCACCGACGCATTCTCTATGCGATGCGTGAACTTAGGCTTGCGTCTAACGGGGGGTTTCGGAAATCCGCCAAAATCAGCGGCGATGTCATGGGCAACTACCACCCCCATGGCGACGCTGCGATCTATGATGCGATGGCGCGTCTGGCCCAAGATTTCAACGTGCGCTATCCGCTTGTCGATGGCCAAGGCAACTTTGGCAACATCGACGGCGATAACCCCGCCGCAAGCCGATATACCGAAGCACGTATGACCGCCGTTGCCGAAGCCTTGTTAGAGGGGCTAAACGAAAACGCCGTGGATTTTCGCGACAACTATGATGGGACGCTGACCGAACCTGTGGTTTTGCCTGCGACCTTTCCAAACCTGTTGGCGAACGGATCAAGCGGTATCGCCGTTGGCATGGCCACCAATATCCCCCCGCACAATATCGCCGAATTGTGCGACGCGTGTTTGCATCTGATCAAGACCCCAGATGCCCGCGACGAAACCCTTTTGAACTATGTCCCCGGACCTGATTTTCCAACGGGCGGTGTTTTGGTCGAAAGCCCCGAAAACATCCGCAACGCCTATGCCACCGGGCGTGGATCCTTCCGCCTACGTGCCAAATGGGAGGTCGAGGATTTAGGCCGCGGCCAATGGCAGATTGTTGTCACGGAAATTCCCTATCAGGTGCAAAAATCCAAACTGATCGAAAAAATTGCCGAAGTCATCCAAACCAAAAAGGTTCCGATCCTTGGCGATGTCCGCGATGAAAGCGCAGAAGACATTCGATTGATTTTGGAACCCAAAACCAAAAACGTCGATCCCGATGTGTTGATGGGGATGATGTTCCGAAATTCGGACCTTGAGGTTCGGTTTTCCATGAACATGAACGTTCTGATTGATGGCCTCACCCCCAAGGTGTGCAGCCTAAAAGAGGTGCTGCGCGCGTTTTTGGATCACCGTCGCGAAGTGTTACAGCGCCGCTCCGAGCACCGCGTTGAAAAAATCGATCATCGCCTCGAGGTTCTCGAAGGGTTGATCATTGCGTATCTGAACCTTGACCGCGTGATCGACATTATCCGCTATGACGATGACCCCAAGGTCGCATTGATGGCCGAAAACTGGGGCAAGGGTCACACCCGTGCCGCATCCGAAAAAGACTATGTTGGCCCTGCACGAGACGCAGAAGGTGAATTAACCGAGGTCCAAGCCGAAGCAATCTTGAACATGCGCTTGCGGTCGTTGCGGCGCCTTGAAGAAATGGAATTGGTGCGTGAACGCGATGCATTAATGGCCGAACGCGCCGAATTGTCGGATCTGTTGGCGTCTGAATCCCTCCAATGGGCGCGGATCTCGGAACAACTGCGCGAAACACGCAAAAAATTTGGCAAGGATTACGCAGGCGGTGCACGCCGCACGATCTTTGCCGAAGCCACCGAAGTCGAAGATGTCCCCATTGAGGCAATGATCGAACGTGAACCCATCACCGTCGTATGCAGCCAAATGGGGTGGATCCGCGCCATGACAGGCCATATCGATCTGACGCGTGACCTGAAATACAAAGATGGTGACGCACCTCGGTTCATATTCCACGCCGAAACCACAGATAAACTTTTGGTCTTTGGCAACAACGGGCGCTTCTACACCATTCAGGCGTCAAACCTTCCCGGCGGACGCGGCATGGGCGAACCATTACGATTGATGGTTGATCTTCCCAACGAGGCCGAGATCGTCGACATCTTGAAATACCAAGCGGGCGGAAAATTGCTGGTCGCATCATCTGCGGGCGATGGCTTTATCGTCCCCCAAGACGAGGTTGTGGCCCAAACCAGAACAGGCAAACAGGTTCTCAACGTACGCGGCGACATCACCGCAAAAGTATGTCGCCCCGTGGATGGGGATCACGTGGCCGTTGTTGGCGAAAACCGCAAAGTCCTGATCTTTGCCATCGAAGAGCTGCCTGAAATGGGCCGTGGCAAAGGGGTGCGGTTGCAAAAATACAAAGATGGAGGCCTCAGCGATGCCACCACCTTCCATGTCGCATCTGGCCTAAGCTGGCTTGATCCAGCAGGACGCACACGCACCGAAAACACTCTCGAAGAATGGACTGCAAAACGCGCAAGTGCGGGCCGCATGGCACCGCGGGGCTTCCCACGCGACAACAAATTCACGTCCTGATCTTTCATCTTTGCAAAAATACTCGCGGGGGGATCGGGCAAAGCCCGATGGGGGCGGCAGCCCCCAACACCACAGAATAGATCATAAATAAAAAGACGCCCGAAGGCGTTTTTTTATTTATTCATCCAAGAAACTGCGCAATTTTCGCGACCGCGAGGGATGCTTTAACTTCCGAAGCGCTTTTGCCTCAATCTGACGAATACGTTCGCGCGTGACGCTGAATTGTTGACCGACTTCTTCCAAAGTATGATCGGTGTTCATCCCAATCCCAAAGCGCATCCGCAACACCCGTTCTTCGCGGGGTGTCAATGACGACAAAACGCGCGTTGTTGTTTCCTTCAGGTTTTCCTGAATTGCGCTGTCCAACGGCAAGATCGCATTTTTATCTTCGATAAAATCGCCCAATTGTGAATCTTCTTCATCCCCAATCGGTGTTTCCAAAGAAATCGGCTCTTTCGCGATTTTCATCACTTTGCGAACTTTTTCCAAAGGCATTTGCAGCTTTTCTGCCAATTCTTCGGGCGTCGGTTCGCGACCGATCTCGTGCAACATTTGACGACCCGTCCGCACCAGCTTGTTGATCGTTTCGATCATATGCACCGGAATACGAATGGTACGCGCCTGATCCGCGATGGATCGGGTGATCGCCTGACGGATCCACCACGTCGCATAGGTCGAGAACTTGTAGCCACGGCGATATTCAAACTTATCCACCGCTTTCATCAAACCAATATTCCCCTCCTGAATCAAATCCAAGAATTGCAAACCACGGTTTGTGTATTTTTTCGCAATCGAAATCACCAAACGTAGGTTGGCTTCGACCATTTCCTTTTTGGCTTGGCGGGCTTCTTTTTCACCCTTTTGCACTTGGGCGACAATGCGGCGGAATTCGGAAATATCCAACCCGACATATTGGCCCACTTGTGCCATATCATTGCGCAGTTCTTCCGCCTTGTCGCGCGACCGCTCAATAAACATCTGCCAAGCGCGACCGCTTTTGTCGGACATGCGATCCAACCAGTTCGGGTCTAACTCATGGCCACGATATTCTTCGATAAACTCGCGACGGTTGATCCGCGCTTGGTCGGCAAGTTTGACCATGGCACTATCGATCTGCATGATACGACGATTGATACCATACAACTGGTCAATCAACGCCTCGATACGGTTGTTGTGCAAGTGAAGTTCGTTCACCAATTGCACAATTTCGTAACGCAACGCTTGATATGTGACTTCTTCGTCGGCCGAAAAATCATCTGCATGGTTCAATGTCGCGGAAATACGGCTGTCCTGCATTTCAGACAGGCGTTCATAATCATGCGCGATTTGTTCCAAAATCTCCAGGACTTTTGGCTTTAGCGCTGTTTCCATCGCGGCCAGAGACATGTTGGATTGATCGTCATCCTCATCATCATCGTCGCGCGAAATTGGGTTGCCATCGGCATCAAATTCTCGCTCATCGCTTTTGGCGCCTGCAGGCGACGCCCCACCGACATTGGCAGCACCAAGCACGCTTTCCACCTCGACATCATCGCCAAGTTGGTTGCCAAAGGTGGCCTCCAAATCGATGACATCGCGCAAAAGAATGTCTTCGCTCAAAAGTTCGTCGCGCCAAATTGTAATCGCTTGGAATGTCAGCGGGCTTTCGCACAGCCCCATGATCATCGTATTGCGACCCGCTTCGATGCGTTTTGCAATCGCGATTTCGCCTTCGCGGCTTAGCAATTCGACCGATCCCATTTCACGCAGGTACATGCGCACAGGGTCGTCTGTCCGGTCGAGCTTTTCTGTTTCAGAGGCCGCAACCGCGACATCTTTGGTGCCCGTCGTCACCAAATCGGTGTTGCCGGTGTCTTCGTCGACATCATCGTCTTCGATGATGTTGATGCCCATTTCGGACAGCATCGACATGACATCCTCGATTTGTTCAGAAGACACTTGATCTGGCGGCAGAACGGTATTCAGCTGATCATAGGTGATATAGCCTTTTTCCCGCGCCTCAGCGATCATGCGTTTGACCTGAGCTTGGCTCATATCAAGAGAAATCTCTCCGTCTTGATCGTCTGATTTATGGTCTTCGTCTTCAGCTGAGGCCATTCCATGCTCCTTAGTTCGGGCGCGTGATTCGCGATGACGAATCAATACCCTTTGAATTTGATTCGCACACCCTGATAACGGAAAATATTTGCGAATTATTTACCAAAACATCACTTTTTTCGTTTATCGTAGCGAATTGTTTGTATCAGAGCGTCCAATTTACTGCGCTCGTCTCGATTGATTCGCGCTCCGTTTTCACCCATATCGAATTGTCCAACATCATCTTTGTCCGGACGCGCTGCGCGGTTTTGCGCGTCGGCGGCCTGACCCAAACGCCACAAGACGGTGTCATCTAGATCATCATCGGGAATTTCAAACGCTTCGTTCAGTTCCGCCAAAAGCCCCTTGTGCGCCGCAAGCTTTACCAATTCTTCCTGAAGTGTCATCGACGCCAAATCAATATTTCCGGGCTTTTTGCAACTTGGTATCACTGACAGATGGCTTTGCCCCATGAATCTTTCAAGGGTCTCGATGGGAATTTCTGACGACAATTGCGCGATTGCATCGTCCATCGACGTAGGTCTGAGCTCTAACAAAAGGCCCAAAATCTCGGCTGTGGTTCTATCGCCCAACTCAAGCATCACCAAATCATCGTAAAAACGCTCAATCACTTGGGGGGTCTTGAGCACCACCGCAACGATGACCGCCTCGCGCAAGGTTTGGCTGATGTCGCCGTCGGACTGTACCAAAACCGATGCACGTGTCGTGGCATGTGCGCGCTGTTTGGTTTGCGCCGACCATGGTTTTTTGGCGCTGCGCTTTGGTCGGAACAAATCCCAGCGTAAATCCCGCATCGCCTGTCCGTAATGCGAACGCAGCGATTTATCGGTGATCTGCATCAGCGCTTCGCGCAAACGTTTGTCGAGCGACGCGCGCCGATCGGGGCTATCAAAATTTTGCCCTTCGGTTTCGCGCTGCCACATCAATTCGACCAACGACAGCGCATTATCCAACACGTCTTGCACCGCTTGGGGGCCTTTGGCGCGGATCAAATCATCAGGGTCCTGTCCCTGTGGCATCAAAGCGAACCGCAAAGCACGCCCTGTTTGCAACATCGGCAAGGCCACATCAATCAAACGATAGGCTGCACGCAGCCCCGCCTTGTCCCCATCCAATGCGATGATCGGCTCTGGGCTGATCTGCCACATCAGGTTCAATTGGTGTTCCGTGATCGCAGTTCCCAATGGCGCGACCGATCCTTCGAACCCGCCCAGCGCAAGGGCAATCACATCCATATACCCTTCGGCCACGATCAACGGTTGCCCACGCCCCACCGCAGCACGTGCAGGGCCGTGGTGATACAGGCTTCGTCCCTTGTCGAACAATATGGTTTCGGGGGAATTGAGGTATTTCGCCCGCGCGTTCGGGTCCATGGCCCGTCCACCAAATGCAATACAGCGCCCGCGCGCATCACGGATCGGGAACATAATCCGGCCCCGAAACCGATCATAGGGTTCGCCCCCATCATCGGGTTTGATACACATGCCGCTGTCAATCAAATGCTGGGCCGAAATGCCCCGCCCCGTCAGCGCCGCAAACAATCCTTTGCGGTCGTTGGGGGCAAATCCGATTTCAAAGCGATCTTGCCCCTCTTGTTTCAACCCGCGTCGGTTCAGATAATCGCGTGCTGCCGCGGCTGCACCTGTCTTTAACGACATGCGGAAATATTTCACCGCCTCTTCCATGACATCTGCCAATTCGGCGCGTTTGTCGGTGCGTTCCTGTGATTTGGGATCTGGGCGCGGCACGCTCATCCCTGCTTCGCGGGCGAGCAATTCGATGGCTTCCATGAAACTGACGTTTTCGGTGTCTTTCACAAATCCGATGACGTCACCCTTGGCGTGGCATCCAAAGCAATAATAAAAGCCTTTGCGGTCATCGACATGGAAGGACGCGGTTTTTTCATGGTGAAACGGACAAGGTGCCCAAAAATCGCCCTTGCCTTGATTTGACTTGCGCTTGTCCCACATGACTTTGCGTCCGACCACTTGGGAAAGGGTCAGGCGTGTACGCAGTTCGTCCAAGAATCCGGGTGGCAAGCTCATGCATCGAATATCGTGCTTGCCGCGACCAGAGTCCAGAGGATCAGTTCAGGAAAACGTTCGGCGTTTGTGGGTCTTTGCCACCAAAGTAATTGTTCACCTTGCGCAAAGCGATGTTGCGACTGCGCACTGCGTAGCGTTCGTCTGGGACGGGTTGCGCAAATCTCGCCTGCACTTCGACACGGCACGAATGGACGTCCGTGTCTTGATCGGTAAAGGCGAATTGCACCCGCACAGTTGCTTGGGACGAACATGCGATTTGATCGATTGCGATATCTGCAACCTCAACCGCTTTCACGATAATTTCTGACATAGCCTGCTCTTTTTCACAGGAGTATGCCAAAAATATGGGGCGGGATCGACGACTCTTTCGGGCGCGATCCCACCCAATAGGATAGATCAACGTGCTGCGACGCTTTCCATGGCGGTTTGAATATCATGCACCATGGTTTTCGCCATCGAACGGAACCCATAAATGTCCACCGCAGTATCTGAGACTTTGTGATACACGACGTTCATATGTTCCAACTGTGATCGGATGACATGACCCCGTTTGAACTGTGCGGCACGCATATCAACGGGGCACAGACGCGCCAATACAGCATCAAGATCCGCCCCCGACAGCCGAAGCACACACCATGCGTCCGACTGATCGACAACGGCAGCACATTGCGCCAAACGCGCATCAGGCGCAGGCCCGACAAGTGCGACCGTCGGCCCAAACCAAATCGCACGCGCCCCGTCGCGCCCTGTGGCACGATGCACATCCGGCATCGCCATGCCATGCGCCGCCTTTAATGCATCAGACAACGCAGACCCGGCCCCACCAAGAGCGGTGACAAAGGTGATGTGATCGGGGCAGATTTCGTCCAATGCCATTGTGCCAATCGACACTGGCACCAACCCCGCAGCGGGTGATTTTGCAACAAGATCAAGCACGCATCCGTCCTCCTTCTGGATCAAAGGCAATGGGTGGAATGACCTCGCACAATGTCTCAATTCCACGCAGATGATCAACCATGCGGATCACCTCGCCATAGCGTTCGGGCCCGTTGCGTAAAAAGGCCAAGCCGACGTAATGACCCAATGTTGGGGAATAGCCCACAGATGTGATATATCCTTGGTCATTCACACGCACGGCTTCATCGTCTCCGGTAAACAGACGCCCCCCTGCGGTGAGCTGTTTGACCACACCCACAGGTTTCAATCCGACCAGACGTTCGCGGTTTGGTTCCATCAACCCCTCACGCGCGGCCATGGTTTTGCCAAAGCAATCCTTTTTGGTACTGACCATCCCCTGCATCCCAATGTCATAGGCGGTGACACGTCCATGGATTTCGGAATGGGTGATAAAGCCCTTTTCGATGCGCAAGACGTTCAACGCCTCCATCCCATAGGGTCCGCCGCCCAAGTCTTGGGCTTTGTCGCACAGGATCCGGAACAGGCTATCGCCGAACCGTGCAGGAACCGCCAGTTCAAAGCCCATTTCACCGCTGAACGAGATGCGGAACAACCGCCCCTTTACATCGCCCAAGGTTACGTCACCGCAGGACATGAAGGGCCAATCGTCGCCAGACAGATCTTGATCCACGATCTGTTGCAACAGATCCCGTGCCTTGGGTCCTGCGACTGCAAATTGGGCCCATTGTTCGGTGACAGATGCGATGGTGACATCCCATTCGGGATGCAAACATTGCGTCACAAAATCCACATGGCGCATGACCAATCCCGCCGCAGCGGTGGTTGTGGTCATCACATAATGGGTATCGCCCAACCGCGCGGTGGTGCCGTCATCCAACACATGACCGTCTTCGCGTAGCATCAGGCCATAGCGCACCCGCCCCTGTTTTAGCGTCGAAAACATGTTGGTATAGACGAAATCCAACAGCTTGGCGGCGTCTGGACCTTGGATATCGATCTTGCCCAAGGTGGA
>RGAJ01000150.1 GCA_009920225.1 Paracoccaceae bacterium | reverse complement strand
CATTCCGACGAATGAATGTTGCGCATCCGCTCAAATTGATATTTTAGGCAGCGCTTGTGCAAAGGGCCTATTGGGACGAGGTATATTTGAAAACACCGGTTGCGGTGGCCAAGAGCAGGCCCGTATCATCGTGCAATGTGGCGTCTGCGAAATAGGTTTTGTGCCCGCCCCCTGTATATTTTCCGACTGCGATCAATGTCGTTCCTTTGGCTTGACCCATAAAGTTGACCGATAGGTTCAACGTCAATGACCGTCAGGGTGTGATGCCATCGCCAAGCCCGACAAACCCCATCGCCGTATCCAACAGTGCGGAATAGGATCCCCCGTGCGGGATGTTATTTCGGTTCATCAAAAACGGTGCAATCGGCATTTCCATTTCGCACAGGCCCCGTTCAAACCGCACAACGCGATACCCGAGATGTTTTTGAAATGCGCTTGGATCTTCGTTAAGGTTCATGTTTTAAACCGTCTTTGCTGCATCTAATCCCAATCGGGCGAATTCGGGGACAAAGGCACCCAGACGAATGCCACGCGTGGGATCTGACGCATTGCCATCAAGGGCGCGTTTTTTCACGCCTTGCAAAATGCCCGCCATGCGAAAATAACAAAAAGCGAGATAGAAACCAAACCGATCTATTCCGGCCAAACCGCGGCGGGCACAATAAAGGTCGATGAACTCTTGATCTTCCATCAATCCTTGGTCTGCGCGATCAATGCCCCGTAACCCGCGCCCATCCGCAGTTGCAGGCATCGCCCATTGCATGATCACCGCGGCAAGATCGGCATAGGGATGCCCCAGCGTCGAGAGTTCCCAATCTAACACAGCAATACATTCCGCGGAGTGTTTATCAAACATCAGATTATCGAGCCGAAAATCTCCATGAACCAAACTGCGCTGCCCATCGTCATCGGGTAGATTTTCGTCAAGCCACGCCATTAGCGCGTTCATTTCGGGGATGTCTTCGGTTTGTGTGGCGCGATATTGTTTGGTCCAGCGATCAATCTGACGGCGATAATAATTCCCATCGGGTCCATAATCGCCGAGGCCTACGGCATGGATATCTACGCTATGGATCGCGGCCAAAACCCGGTTCATTTCGCGCAGGATCGGCAAACGGTCTACGCGTGCGATTGAGGGCAAGGTTGGATCATCAAAAACCCGACCATCCAACATCTCCATCACATAAAAATCTGCGCCCAAAACATCTGGGTCCTGACAGAGGGCGAACATTTTGGGCACGGGGATATCCGATCCGCTTAGCGCGGATTGAACGCGAAATTCGCGGTCGACGGCATGGGCCGATTTCAACAAAACCCCCGCAGGTTTGCGGCGCAACACAAAGGATCCATTTGCGGCATGTAATGCAAAGGTTGGGTTTGATTGCCCGCCCGAAATCTTGGCCAGGTCATAGGGGGGCTGCATATCGGGCACGTGCTGCGCCAGCCATGGGGTCAAACGGTCTGTATCGATGAGGCTGTCCATTGTTTATCCTAACTATAGCTCAGCAAATGTTGGGTGTCGGCGGTTACAAAAGGCGTTTCATTGAATGCGTTTAAATAGGCGACCCCTTTCGATGCCGAATAGACGATTGTGGTCATGGATGCGTTTTTGATTTGAAGCTGCAATTCTATTTGCGTTGTATTCGGCGCGCCCAATACGCGCGCCACCATTTGCGCAATAGCGCCGCCGGAACTGACCGCAAGGGTGATTTTGGCATTTTTGTGTGCCATTACATCGGTCAGTGCCGCCGAAGTCCGATCACAAAACTCTGCCCACATTTCTGGGGGTGCAGTAATTTGATCACGCTGCCAGTCCGACACTGTTTCGCGCAGATTTCTGAAATGCACTTTGCGGTCGGTATGGATCCCTTCGGGTGCGTCTTTGTCGGCAAAGCGGGCATTCAGCAAACCGGTGAAATCATATTCGTTCAATCCGCTGTGAACGGTGTGGTCCTTGGTCGGTGGCACACCCAATCCGCGCTGAATACCGGCCAATGTTTCGGCCTGCCGGACCATGGTCCCACACGCCCACGCATCAGGCAGGATCCCGCGCGCAGCCAAAGACGCACCCAATGCAACGGCTTGCTCGTGTCCCAAGTCGGACAGTTTGTCATAGTTGGTCTGACCAAAGCTTGCCTGTCCGTGCCGAACCAAAATCAAAATCGGCATATCATGCCCCTGCGAGATAGGTTAGACAAATCCACACCGCGCTTAGTGCCGGTTTGTCTTGGCCTTCGATTTCGACGGTGACGTGCCATTTTGTTGTGATTTGATTGGGGCGGCCTTCGAACATTTCGGTAAGGTCAAAATGTGCACGCACCTTGGACCCTGATCGAACGGGTGAAATAAAACGGATTTTATCAAAGCCATAGTTCACGCCCAAAGTCGTGCCTTGGATATCGGGTACTGCGTCATAGTACATCGCGGACAGCATCGATAATGATAAAAACCCATGCGCAATCGTGCCCCCGAATGGGGTTTGTGCGGCTTTTTCTGCGTCAAGGTGGATGTATTGCCAGTCTTCGGTGATATCGGCAAAGACATCTATTTTATCTTGGGTCAGTTCATACCAACGCGATGATCCCACACGGGTACCGATGTGTTCCGTCAGCTCGGCCAGTGAAATGTCTTGCATCAATCCTCTCCGAAAATGCTGGGGCCTGTGGCGACGTTGATACCACCAGAGACAGGAATAACCGCACCGGTGATATAGGACCCTCCACGCCCACATAAGAATTGCAAGCACGCCGCGATATCCTCTGGCCGCCCAACACGACCTGCAGGAACCCGTTTGCCGACGCGATCTGCGCCTGTATCTTGGCCGATGGCGAATGCGGTCATGCCGGATTGAAACGGCCCAGGGGCAAGCGCATTCACCGTAATATGCCGATCTGCCAGTTCTTTTGCCAAAATGCGGGTCATCTGATGAACGGCGGATTTGGACATGGCATAGGAATACGCCCCATCGCCCATGGGTATTTCACCCATCACCGATCCCACATTCACCACGCGGGCAGGGTCATCAAGGGTAGAAGAGTTTTCCAATAATCCCAATAGGGATTGGGTAAGTTGGAACATACCTGTGACATTCAAAGACATAACTTTTTCCCACGCATCATATGGAAACTGTCCCAACGGTGCACCCCAAGTGCGACCGGCGTTGTTCATCAGAATATGCAATTGATTGGTCCGCGCCTTTAGATCGTCGACCAATCTTTCAATCCCTTCTTGTGTTGCGACATCACCAGAAAAGGCGTGGGCCCGACCCGACAACCCCATTGCGTTGATGTCATCCGCCGCAGCTTGGCAGTTTTCCAATTTGCGCGATGCGATGAAAACGGTTGCGCCCGCCGCGACCAACCCCGTGGCGGCCATGCGACCAATGCCTGTTGCGCCGCCTGTGACCAAAACGGTTTTCCCAGAAAGTCCAAATAAATAATCAGGCGTCATGATCTTTCCTCGTGTCGTTTTGGAACAACTATGAAAGCGACAATCGAATTGGTCCAGTGGTTGCGATGCTTTCGCTGCGTCATTTCTGCGCAAAGCCTTGCTTATGGATGCAAAAAACCCTGCAACAGTTGCGTATATGGTATAAGCGTCTTATTGGATGCGACAGGCAAAACTTGAAAAGGTGCTTATCCGTGGCAAATTTTTTGTACCAAGGCGACTTACCCGACGATTTGGATTTGGGGCCAGTTGTGGCGATTGATTGTGAAACGATGGGCCTACGCCCATTTCGGGATCGTTTGTGCGTTGTTCAGCTGTCTGGCGGCGACGGCAATGCCCATTTGGTTCAAATTGCCAAAGGTCAATCCTCTGCCCCTAATTTGGAGCGGTTGCTTGAAAACAAAGATGTCCTGAAACTTTTCCATTTTGGGCGCTTTGACATTGCGGCGATGTATCACGCGTTTGGCGCATTGGCCGAGCCCGTCTATTGCACCAAAATCGCATCAAAGATGGTGCGCACCTTTACGGATCGCCACGGTTTGAAAAACCTGCTGCAAGAACTTTTAAACGTCGACATTTCGAAACAGCAGCAATCCAGCGATTGGGGGTCGGAAACGTTGACCTCTGCGCAACAGGAATACGCCGCGTCCGACGTGCTGTATCTGCATAAATTACGCGATGCGCTGAATGAACGTTTGATCCGCGAAGATCGAATGGACTTGGCGCAGTCTTGTTTTGATTTTCTGCCCACACGTGCCAAATTGGATTTGGCAGGCTGGCCAGAAGAAGACATCTTTGCCCATTAATCGCTGATCTATGGCACGTCCCGGCAACACATATTCACGCGTGGTTTGGATCCTCAAGATCTTACTGCCCGTCATTGCGATTTTGATGTTGTCGTCCATTTTTATTTTGTCGCGTGGCGTTTCGACGAACACTGCCATTCCATTTGCCGAAAAAGAATTGGAAGAGCGGATCCGCGATCAACAAGTTTCAAATCCGTTCTATACAGGCAAGAACGAAGCAGGCGACGACGTTCGTGTGGCAGCAGAAGTGATGACGCGCGATCCAGCCCTAGATGATATTGCGCATTTGGACGTCGTGAACGTGAAGTTGACGACGCCGAACGACACCAAAATCTATCTGTCATCCAAAGCGGGTAGTTTTTTCCGAAATGAGCAAAAGCTATATCTTGAGGGTGATGTTTTTGTGGAAACCTCTGATGGTTACACGATGAAAGCCACCACTGCTTGGGTCTATGATCGCGGGGTCCACATTGTTGCAACAGGGCCAATCCACGGCACAGGGCCTGCCACGATTTTGAAAGCGGGCCATATGGAAATCAAGCGCCAAGACAAGGGCGGGCCAATGCAAATTTACTTCACACAAGGTGTGGACATAGTATACGATCCTAAAAAAGAGGAATAATTTTGTGACCAAACTATTCTATGCACTCGTCATCGCGACCCTATCCTTGCCTGCATTTGCACAAGACGAAGGTGCGAAATTTGGCACATTGGAAGAAGACTCTGACAAAGAAATTCACGCCACCTCTGACACGATGGAAGTACAAGAAGAGTTGGGTTATGCCATCCTTGAGGGCAACGTGGTCGTGATCCAAGGGGGGTCAAAGTTGACCGCGAAAAAGGTTCGGGCGGAATACACAGAAGATCGCAGCGAAATCCAGACGATTATTGCAACTGGTGATGTTGTTTTGCTCAGCGGTGGCGATATCGCAAAGGGTGACGAGGCTGTTTATGAAATCGATAAGAACACAATCACCCTCATCGGGAACGCCTATGTCAAGCAAGGTAAGGATACTATGAATTCTGAACGTGCTGTATTGAACACGCTGACAGGTTCATCGGTGATGACGGGGCGCGTTACAACCGTTTTGACCCCGAAAAAAGATTAAGCCCGATG
>RGAJ01000149.1 GCA_009920225.1 Paracoccaceae bacterium | reverse complement strand
GTCTTTGCTCAAGCCAAATGGCCGATTGGTGTATTGCACCTGTTCGTTGTTTCCTGACGAAGGCGAATGTCAGATCGAAGACGCGCTTGCTCGTCATCCAAACATGGTCGCGTTGACACAGGCCTATGATGCGCTGCCCCTTAGTCCAGACCACCGCACCGAAGAAGGCGGGCTGCGGATCACCCCGACCCTCTTGGCCGATCAGGGCGGTGTGGATGGATTTTATATCGCAGTTTTGCACAAGATTGCCTAAGTCAAAAATTTGGCGGTGACAGGTTTTGCTGGCCTGCTTATAGTCCAAGGTAAACGACAAGGCAGAATCTATGGCACGACTTGGCACTTTTTCCGCGCGACTGCAGCGTGCAATACATGTTTTGCATGCACGTCGCAGCGGAATGGCCAAACCGATCACAGGACTTGTGTCACAACCTGAACCCCGCTCTATCGGCAGCTTTGCCAAGGGCCGGCAATTGGCAGCCGGCAATTTGATGTTTGCAGGCCATCTGATCGAAGCACCCAATGCGATGATTTGGGACATCGACGCGCCAGATTTGGCCTTTGCCAAAGAAATCCACGGCTTTGCTTGGATGGATGATTTGGCGGCTGTGGGCGACACGAACGCGCGCAAAACAGCGCAAGAGTGGTTGTTTGGCTGGATCGACCGGTACGATACGGGTCGGGGTCCGGGATGGATCCCCGATTTGACAGGACGGCGGATCATTCGATGGGTGCATCATGCGATTTTCTTGCTGCAAGGACGATCACCCGAAGACCAAGACCGATTTTACCGCGCCTTGGGTCGGCAATCAATTTTCTTGTCCAAACGATGGGCCAATTCTACACCCGGTTTGCCACGATTTGAGGCGTTGACAGGTCTGATCTATGCGGGGCTATCACTGACGGGAATGGATGATTTTGTCCAACCTGCAACCCGTGCCTTGGCCCGTGAATGCAAAGAACAGATAGACGGCACAGGCGGCATACAAACCCGCAATCCCGAAGAATTGCTTGAGGTCTTTACCTTGCTCAGCTGGTCCGCTGCCGCGTTGCGCGATGCGAAATGGACGCCGGCGGAAACCCATTTGGCCGCGATTGAAAAGATTGCCCCGACGCTGCGCACCCTGCGCCATGCAGATGGATCTTTGGCGCGGTTTCATGGCGGGGGGCGTGGCATTGACGGGCGGCTTGATCATGCGTTGATCCAATCGGGCAATCGCACGATGCATGTTGACGGGCTTGCGATGGGGTATGCGCGTTTGTCATCGGGGCGCACGACATTGATCGTGGATGCCGCTTTGCCACCCCAAGGGCGCGCGGCGGTGAACGCACATGCCTCAACGCTTGCGTTTGAACTGACCTCGGGCCGCAGACCCGTTGTTGTGAACTGTGGATCAGGCGAAACATTTGGCGCGGATTGGCGCAGCGCAGGGCGCGCCACACCATCCCATTCCACCCTTTATATCGACGGGACATCCAGCGCACGATTGGGGCGCCGCCTGTCCTATGGCGGCGTTGAACGCGAAGTGCTGGTGGATGGCCCCAAAACCGTTCCCATCGAAATGACCCATGATGCAGATCAGATCAGATTTCAGGGTGCGCATGATGGCTATGTCCCAAACACAGGATTGACCCATGTGCGTGATCTCAACCTGTCGTTTGACGGGCGCACAATTGACGGCGAAGATTTGCTGATCGCGATCGAGGATAAACACAAACGCATCTTTGACAAAGCGTTTGAAGCCCGCAAATTGCAAGGCATCTCTTATCAGATGAAATTTCATCTGCACCCCGACGTCGAAGCCAGTCTGGATTTGGGCGGATCAGCGGTGTCTTTGGCGCTCAAAAGCGGTGAAATCTGGATTTTCCGTCACGATGGATCGGCCGATTTAACCATTGAACCCAGCGTGTATCTGGAAAAAGGGCGATTACAGCCACGCGCGACAAAACAGATCGTTTTATCTCGGCGCGCGATGGAGTATGGAACGCGCGTGCAGTGGTCTTTTGCAAAGGCGCATGATACGGCAGTGGCCGTACGTGATGTGACTCGCGAAGATCACGTAAAAGATAGCTGACCAAAGGACGACCCAAAACGATGACCGACCTCTATCCCGTGCGCCGCGCGCTGATTTCTGTTTCTGACAAAACTGGACTGATTGACCTGGCCAAGGCGCTTGCGGGCAGCGGTGTCGAATTATTGTCAACGGGGGGATCCGCCAAGGCGATCCGTGATGCCGGCATCGCCGTGCGTGATGTGGCCGATATCACGGGTTTTCCCGAAATGATGGACGGTCGTGTGAAAACATTGCATCCGATGGTGCATGGCGGTTTGCTTGCGCTGCGCGACAACGATGATCACCTTCAGGCCATGACCGATCACGGCATTGGCGGCATCGATTTGTTGGTTGTGAACCTTTACCCCTTTGAAGAAACCGTTGCAAAAGGTGCCGATTATGACACCTGCATCGAAAACATCGACATTGGCGGCCCTGCGATGATCCGCGCGGCAGCCAAAAACCACGGGTTTGTCACAACCGTGGTCGATGTCGAAGATTATGAAGAGCTGTTGGGCGAATTGGCGGCGAACGATGGTCAAACCACCTATGCCTTCCGCCAGAAAATGGCGCAACGTGCCTATGCCCGCACAGGGGCCTATGATGCGGCCGTATCCACATGGATGGCGGATGCTTTGGGCGAAACCACACCGCGTCGCCGCGTTGTTGCGGGGGAACTGGCACAATCGCTGCGCTATGGTGAAAACCCACATCAATCGGCGGCCTTTTACGTCGATGGCACCAACCGTCCGGGTGTGGCAAGCGCAATCCAGCACCAAGGCAAAGAGCTGTCGTATAACAACATTAACGACACCGATGCAGCGTTTGAATTGGCCTGTGAATTTGACCCTGCCGACGGGCCTGCCTGTGCGATCATCAAACACGCAAACCCCTGCGGCGTAGCACGCGGCGCGACCTTGGTTGAGGCGTATAAGGCCGCATTTGATTGCGACCGCACATCCGCATTCGGGGGTATTATCGCCTTGAACCAAACCTTGGACAAAGCGACCGCCGAAGAAATCGTCAAAATCTTTACCGAAGTTGTGATCGCCCCCGATGCGACCCAAGAGGCGATCGAGGTTTTTGCAGCCAAGAAAAACCTGCGCCTGTTGACAACCGGTGCCATGGCGGACCCACGTCAGGCCGCGATGACAGTCCGCCAAGTATCGGGCGGTCTTTTGGTGCAAGATAAAGACAATGGCCACATCACGATGGACGACCTAAAGGTCGTGACAAAACGCGCCCCGACAGACGCCGAGCTTCGGGATCTGTTGTTCGCATGGAAAGTCGCAAAACACGTGAAATCCAACGCCATCGTCTATGTCAAAGACGGCGCAACCGTCGGCGTTGGCGCAGGCCAAATGAGCCGCGTTGACAGCTGCCGCATCGCTGCGCGCAAAGCCCAAGACATGGCCGAAGAACTGGGTCTGCCCATGCCTTTGACCCAAGGATCGGTTGTCGCCTCTGACGCGTTTTTCCCATTTGCCGATGGTCTTTTGACCGCCGCCGCGGCGGGTGCGACCGCGATTATCCAACCGGGTGGTTCGATGCGCGATGATGACGTGATCAAAGCCGCAGATGATGCAGGTCTTGCCATGGTGATGACGGGCATGCGTCATTTCCGTCACTAATCATGCGTTGGTTTGCCTATAGCACCCTTGCGGCCTTTGCCCTTGATCAGGCATCAAAGGCCGCAATTCTATATCTGCTGAACTTGCCGCAGATCAGGGATTTTGCCGTTTGGCCGCCCTTTTTGCAATTTCACATGGCGTGGAACACGGGTGTGAACTTTGGCCTGTTTGCGGGTAACGCAGATGCCGCGCGATGGATTTTGATTGCGCTGTCCCTTGCGATTTGCACCGGCATTTCCATTTGGGCGTTCAAATCCCACCTGCCAAAAATTGGCATGATTTGCGTTGGACTTTTGGTCGGTGGAGCGTTGGGCAATGCGCTGGATCGGGTGATCTATGGCGCGGTGGTGGATTTCCTGAACATGTCGTGCTGTGGGATCAACAACCCCTATGCGTTCAATGTTGCCGATATCTTTATCTTTGTGGGGGCCATTGGTTTGGCAATTTTCCCCACAGATAAAAAAGACGGGTGACCTAGGCAAAACTTTGGGCTAAAGCTGTTACAGAAGTGATGGAGTTGGGATGTTACGTCAGACGGTACTTGGCCTTGCAATGATTGTTATGCTGTCCGCATGCAGCGGCAGCGAACCGCGGATGCGTGACCTTTATGATCCCAATGCGGGACCAGAGGAATTCGCCGTTGCCCCCAACAAACCGCTTCAAATGCCGACCGATCTTGCGGCGCTTCCTGCGCCGACCAAGGGCGGTTCCAATTTGGCAGACCCAACGCCAAAGGCAGATGCCGTCGCCCTATTGGGTGGGGATCCTGCCCGCGTGACAGCACAGGGCGCAGGCATTGGTGCGGGTGACGAGGCGCTGTTTGGCTATGCCACACGCTTTGGGATGGACCCGAACATTCGGGGCGATTTGGCCGCAGCTGACGAAAAATTCCGCAAGAACAACGCGCGGTGGACACGTCTGAAACTGTTCCGCGTGGATCGGTATAACCAAGCCTACCGTTTCCAAACCCTTGATGCGGCAAAAGAGGTCCAGCGTTGGCGCAGGGCGGGTGTGCAAACCCCGACGATGCCGCTGAACTAATGGCTCACATCTTTGTGTTGTGGGTTGTATTCCGATACCCATAACTTATCTTAATCCCACCTTTGGGAGATTAAAATTCATGCGTTTTAAATCCTTGCTTTTTGCGGCCCTCTTTGTCTCCGCAGGTCCCGTAGTGGCCGAAATCAAAGACCAAGTCTCCGAATTCCGTCTGGACAATGGCATGCAGGTCGTCGTTATCGAAGACCATCGTGCCCCTGTGGTCACACATATGGTGTGGTACCGTTCAGGCGCCGCAGATGAAACGCCCGGATCATCGGGGATCGCGCATTTTCTGGAACATTTGTTATTCAAGAAAACCAAAAACTTGGCCGATGGCGAGCTGTCGAAAACCGTGGCAGACAACGGCGGCAGCGACAACGCGTTTACCAGTTATGACTATACCGCCTATTACCAACGCATTGCGGCGGATCGTTTGGAATTGATGATGTCCATGGAAGCCGAACGGATGATCAATCTGGATTTGGACCAAGACGATATTTTCACCGAACGCGATGTCATAATCGAAGAACGCAACCAACGCACCGAAACCAACCCAAATGCGTTGTTTCGTGAACAGGCAAATGCGGCGTTGTATCAAAACCATCGCTACGGCATTCCCGTCATCGGGTGGCGGCATGAGATGTCGCA
>RGAJ01000148.1 GCA_009920225.1 Paracoccaceae bacterium | reverse complement strand
GACGCGTGCGACGCCCATTTCGATCAGGCGGGTTGCGTCGTCATCGGGAATGATACCACCGACGATGACGGGGATATGATCCAAAGCGGCATCGCGGAGTTTTTGCATGAAATCTTGGACCAAGGGGATGTGGCTTCCTGAGAGGATCGACAGTCCGATGACATGTGGGTCATTTTCGCGCGCGGACGCGATCAGTTGATCCGGGGTGAGGCGAATGCCATCATAGTTGATCTGCATGCCACAATCACGCGCACGGAACGCGATTTGTTCTGCCCCGTTTGAATGGCCATCAAGCCCCGGTTTGCCGACCAAGAACGAAAGGCGTCGGCCCAATTTGGTGCTGACGGCGTCAACGGCGGCGCGGATCGTGTCGAGCCCTTCGGTTTTGTTCGATACGCCGCGCGATACGCCTGTTGGGCCGCGGTATTCACCAAAGACGGCGCGCATTTGTGCGGCCCATTCCCCGGTTGTTACCCCTGCTTTTGCTGCGGCGATAGACGCAGGCATGATGTTGTCGCCGTTTTTGGCCGCATTGCGCAGCATGGTCAGGGCCGCATCAACCGCGGATTGATCACGGTTTTCACGCCAAGCAGCGAGACGATTGATTTGGTCTTGTTCTACGGCGGGATCGACGACCATAATGCCGCCTTCGCCTGCAGTCAGCGGTGACGGTTCCCCGTTTCTGAATTTGTTCACCCCAACAACGACTGTTTCGTTTCGTTCGATCTTGTTCAAGCGTTCGGCATTGCTGTCCACAAGGCGCGATTTCATGTATTCGATCGATTTGATTGCGCCACCCATTCCATCTAGGTTTGCCAATTCATGGCGTGCGCCGTCTTTTAATGCGGCGACTTTGGCGTCTACGGCGGGGTTGCCATCAAAGAGGTCGTCAAATTCCAAAAGATCGGTTTCGAATGCCATGATTTGTTGCATGCGCATGGACCATTGTTGATCCCATGGGCGGGGCAGGCCGAGGGCTTCGTTCCATGCAGGCAATTGAACGGCGCGGGCGCGGGCGTTTTTCGACAGCGTCACCGCCAACATTTCGATCAAAATGCGATACACGTTGTTTTCGGGTTGCTGTTCGGTCAGACCAAGGCTGTTGACCTGCACCCCATAGCGAAAGCGACGGTGTTTGGCATCCGCCACCCCATAGCGATCCCGAAGGATTTCATCCCAAAGCTCAACAAATGCGCGCATTTTGCACATTTCGGTGACAAACCGAATGCCGGCGTTCACAAAGAACGAAATCCGTCGTCATTGACGTGTTCATTTGTTCCAAGGGGATGTCGTTGAACAGGGTGCGCATATCCCCCAAGTGGCACACAGGCACGCCGACTTTGCCAACCTCGCCACGGGCAAGTTCATGATCGCTGTCATAGCCTGTTTGTGTTGGCAGGTCGAAGGCAACGGATAATCCTGTCTGGCCTTTGGCCAAGTTTGACCGATAAAGCGCGTTTGACGCTGACGCGGTTGAATGACCTGCGTAGGTCCGGATTAACCATGGTTTATCTTTCACTTGCTGAGTCATGTCGCAACATCCTTGGTAATTTTATTTCTTGTTTAAATTAATACTTGAAACTTTATAACCTTGTCAATTCGCTGCATTGCGGCAGATAGGTTTCTATGGAATCTTTGGATAAACATTGAATAACCCTATGTTTTGTATTGTAAAAATTTCTGGCGCACCGTCAATTTTTGAGTTTCTGCAATTGCTCGGTTATAAAATTACAAAAAATGATCCAAAAATGTTGCATTATTGCGCGACCGATAATATCTCTTGGATCAGAGAGCGATTCTGCATCGCGGCAATTTGAGAATGGAGAGGACGATGGCCTTGGACGCTAATACAAATATCGCGCATTATGACGCGCCCGAAAAAGACCTATATGAAATTGGGGAAATGCCGCCCTTGGGGTTTGTTCCAAAACAGATGTATGCGTGGACCATTCGCCGCGAACGCCACGGTGAGCCTGATAAATCGTTCCAAGTCGAAGTGGTCGACACCCCAACCCTAGACAGCCAAGAAGTGTTGGTTTTGGTGATGGCGGCTGGCGTTAACTATAACGGGATCTGGGCAGGCCTTGGCATTCCAATCAGCCCGTTTGACGGACACGGTGCGGATTATCACATTGCAGGGTCGGATGCCTCTGGCATTGTTTGGGCCGTTGGTGACAAGGTTACCCGTTGGAAAGTCGGCGACGAAGTTGTTATTCACTGCAACCAAGATGACGGTGACGACGAAGAATGTAACGGCGGCGATCCTATGTTTTCGACCAGCCAACGCATTTGGGGGTATGAGACACCGGATGGGTCATTCGCGCAGTTTACCAACGTGCAAGCACAGCAATTGATGCCGCGCCCAAAACATCTGACATGGGAAGAAAGCGCGTGTTATACCCTGACGCTTGCAACGGCCTACCGGATGTTATTCGGTCATCACCCGCATGAACTGAAGCCTGGCCAAAATGTTTTGGTTTGGGGCGCGTCAGGTGGTTTGGGATCTTATGCCATCCAATTGATCAATGCCGCGGGGGCCAACGCGATTGGCGTGATCTCAGAAGAAGATAAGCGCGACTTTGTTATGGGCTTGGGCGCAAAGGGCGTGATCAACCGCAAAGATTTCAAATGTTGGGGCCAATTGCCAACCGTGAATACGCCTGAATATGCAGAATGGTTCAAAGAGGTGCGCAAATTCGGCAAAGCGATTTGGGACATCACAGGCAAAGGCAACAATGTGGACATCGTTTTCGAACATCCGGGCGAGGCAACGTTCCCCGTGTCCACGTTTGTGTGCAAAAAAGGTGGCATGGTTGTGATCTGTGCGGGCACCACTGGGTTTAACTGTACATTCGATGTGCGGTATCTTTGGATGCACCAAAAACGTATTCAAGGCAGCCATTTCGCCCATCTGAAACAGGCCTCTGCCGCCAATAAATTGATGGTCGAGCGCCGCTTGGATCCGTGCATGTCCGAAGTCTTCCCTTGGGATGAAATCCCCCAAGCGCATATGAAAATGCTGCGCAACCAACACAAACCTGGGAACATGGCGGTGTTGGTGCAATCGCCACGCACCGGTCTGCGCACATTTGAGGACGCGTTAGAAGGCTAATAGCGACACCAATAGAACGCTGGGCATCGAATCACACGGTTGATTCGGTGCCCTTTTGCATGAGAAAGGGCGTGATGAGCGTTTTCAAAGGGTTGCAAAACAGTGCCCAAGCATTTTTGGGGGGTTGGAAAAAGCGAATTTCGTTAATTATGCGTTTCGCGCTATGATTGTATTAACGATTTGTTAACCATTGAAGATGAGACTGATCATGAAACATGACTGGATCTTGGACGTATTGACCGACCTTCGGACTTTTTCGCGTGAAAACGATCTGTTGACCCTTGCGGCGCAGCTTGAAGACACGCAAATGGTTGCGGCGATTGAAATTGCGTCTGTGAATGAAAGATGCACCTTTGACGCAGCTGAACAAGATAAATCAGATCGACTTGATCTTTACACGCTTGGACAAAGCAAACGCATTATCTGATCTGGATCCGATTATTCGTGATCTGCGCGATGGGTTCTGCGTGGATCATATGGTGTATCATTGGGTGAACGCAAAGGGTGCGAAACTGGGGGTTGGAACCTATTCGCCCGACTGGGTGCAGCGTTATTTGGACAAAGGGTATCTGCGGATTGATCCGGTGATCCTTGGATGTGCGCATCACTTTCATCCGGTGGATTGGAAAAATCTGGATTGGACCCCCAAAGCGGCACGACAATTTTTATCAGATGCAATCGAATATGGTGTTGGCAACCAAGGCTTGTCCATTCCGATCCGCGGCCCCCAAGGCCAATATGCATTATTTTCGGTGAGCCATAATTGCAGCGATGACGAATGGGCCGCCTTTATTACAGACAATCGGCGCAATCTGATTTTGTTAGCCCATTATTTCAATAAAAAAGTTCTGGAAATAGAAGGCGACCGAATGTCGGATCCGCGCGCGCATCTTTCACCGCGCGAAAACGAAGCGTTGACGCTTTTGGCGTTGGGCTATAACCGCGCTCAGGTCGCGCAAACCATGTCCATTTCAGAACATACATTGCGTGCCTATATCGAAGGTGCGCGTCACAAATTAGGGGCGATGAATACCGTACATGCGGTTGCCTGTGCGATCACATCAGGCATGATAATCGTCTAATTTTAAATAATTTCTGACGTTGTGCTCGTCAGAAATTAAATCTTTTTAAGATAGCGTTGGGAACCCGAAAATAAAGGATCCCACCCATGCTACGTTATCTTTTTGCCGATCAATTAGATGAATTCCCCCAATTGCGGGACACAATGTTTCGCGACCGCGCAGATCAATTTAAAACCAGATTGAATTGGGATGTCAGTGTCGATGAAAACGGGTTTGAGCGGGATGAATATGATGATCTCAACCCCCTCTATGTGATTTGGGAAACCCGGCAAGGCACCCACAGCGGGTCGATGCGATTACTGCCAACATCGGGGCGCTGTATGGTGAATGAACATTTTGCCGAGCTGATGAATGGTGATCTTATAAATAGCCCTCTGATCTGGGAATGCACACGATTTTGTTTGGCACGTCATGCCACGCGTTTGACGGCGAATGCTTTGATGCTCGCTGGCGGCGAGGTGATGGTGGGGTTTGGGGTGAAACAATGCGTGGGGGTGTTCGATCAACGTATGATCCGAATTTACCGCATGATTGGCGCACAGCCCAAGATTTTGGGGCAGACGGGTGAGGGCAAGGATTTCATCGGCGTTGGCACGTGGTCCTTTACCGATGAATTGCGGCAGCGTGTCGCCAAAATTGCGGGAATATCCCCGCTGCAATCGCGACAATGGTTTGATCTGGCCTTTGGACCGGACCAACGTTTGGCCCAAGTCGGTTAGTCTTCTCTGGTGCTTTTTGAATTGGCGCGATAGTGTCGCGCCATGACACAAATCGCCGTTACATTTTCATCCGATCAGGCTGAAGCCTATGACCAAGTCACACAGGTTTTGAAAGGCGCGGGCGTCGATATCGAAGACGGTATGTTATACCCGCCACGCGACGCCCAATCGGCAGTTATGGCATTGATGGGCAAGGCGGGGTCGGGCAAAACGTTGCTTTTGGCTGAATTGTACAAAGCGCTTCGCGATGCGGGTGTCGAAATCATTTCCGGCGATTATGAAAGCAGACGCTCAAAGCAAAAACGCACTTTGGCGATCTTGGCCCCGACCAACAAAGCGGCAAGCGTATTGCGGATGCGCGGCGTGCCCGCAACGACCATCCATCGCATCTTGTACACCCCCGTATATGACCCCGAATACGAACGCATCGCCGAATGGTTGGCAGGCGAGGCGGATCG
>RGAJ01000147.1 GCA_009920225.1 Paracoccaceae bacterium | reverse complement strand
AACGAAGCTTGGCCACGCGGCTTTCGTATTCTGAAACGGAAAATTGTAGTTGTGCTTTTTCACCGTTGTGAAAACGGTACATTTCTGGACGTGCAGTCATCAGACCCTCCATTGCCGTACAAAAGAAGGTCCCGGCGTACAGGACAAATTTGGAACAAGCTGATACCTAAGATATGCTTTAGATATTGGGCGACGCCATCGCCCGTGCCTGATTGCTTTATGCACCAGATTTTAATTTACGCAAGTGAAATTTATGTGCCTCAGAGCGCTAGCCAGTGGTAAGTCTGCGGACCAATTCAGACCGCGGATCAGCCAATGCATCAATGACGTTAAAATGATGTGACGGTTGATCAATCCAAAGATCGCAATCCCACGCTTTGGCCATTGCTCTGGCTTGGTCGATAAACACGGGGCGCTCTGCCCCGCCGACCCAAACAGTCACGGGAACACAAACAGGGGGCCGCGCATGCAAGGTTGGGCTTTCGGCGACAGCCGTATCTGGGGTCAGGGCGAAATCATCATTCATTTTGGTGTGGATCAGATCGCGCAGATCCCCAACCGGCGAAATGGGCACGATGTGTTTGAGCCGCTGCAAAATGTCATCGGGCAAAACTTGCCCCATGCGCGCCACCAAATGCCCACCGGCAGAGTGCCCTGCCAAAGTAATGGGACCCGATGTCGTTGACGCAATTTGCGAAACAGCCGATTGAATTTGCAACGTGATTTGCGCAATCGAAACAGTTGGGCACAAATCATAAGAGGGCATCACAACCTGCCATCCCTGTTCCACGGCGCCCTTTGCAAAATGCGACCAAAACGAACGATCAAACCGCAACCAATATCCACCATGTACGAAAACAAGCGTCCCCTTCGGCGCGCCCGATGGTAAAAACCAATCACAAGCCTGGCGTTCGCTGTCGCCATAGGGGACGTTCAACTTTGCACGTCCTTGCGAAAGTAAATCTTGGCGGAAATTGTCAGCATCCGCTGTCCAATCCGTGATAAATTGATCCGCATTTTGAATATAGGCTGCGTTCGCATACGCGTCGTCATAGTCGATTTTGATCATATTTTTCCTCATGGCCACTGGACAAACTGTGACAGAGTTGCTTTGCCTATGCACGAGATATTTTTCGAGGGCGTTAAAATGAAAGACACAACCAATCTGCAATCCCTATTAAAAGATCCAACGTTGCTGGCCACCCAAGGGTATTTGGCGGGCGACTGGGTTGATGGCGAAGATGGCGCGACATTTGCGGTCACGAATCCTGCACGCGGCGATGTCGTCGCAAACGTTGCCGATTTTTCACGCGCACAAACCGCGCAGGCCATCGCAGCCGCTGGCAAAGCGCAAAAAGAATGGGCCGCCATGACAGGCAAGGAACGCGCAAACATCTTGCGTCGCTGGTATGATCTGATGATGGAAAACGCCGATGACTTGGCGACCATTTTGACCGCCGAACAGGGCAAACCACTGGCCGAGGCCAAAGGCGAAATCACCTATGGCGCGTCCTTCATCGAATTCTTCGCAGAAGAGGCCAAGCGCATCTATGGCGAAACGATCCCCGGTCATCAGCGCGACAAGCGCATCACAGTCATGAAGCAACCCATCGGTGTTGCGGCCTCAATCACGCCTTGGAACTTTCCAAACGCGATGATCACCCGCAAGGCAGGTCCTGCCTTGGCTGCGGGATGTGCATTCGTTGCGCGCCCTGCTGCGGAAACACCTTTGTCTGCGTTGGTTCTGGGTGTTTTGGCGGATCGTGCTGGCATTCCCAAAGGTGTTTTGTCGATCATTCCATCGTCACGTTCATCCGAAATTGGCAAAGAATTCTGTGAAAACCCAATCGTTCGCAAATTGACATTCACAGGATCCACCGAAGTGGGCCGCATCCTGCTGCGCCAAGCAGCGGATCAAGTGATGAAATGTTCGATGGAATTGGGCGGCAATGCGCCGTTTATCGTGTTTGATGACGCCGATCTTGATGCGGCCGTCGAAGGCGCGATCATGTGCAAATTCCGCAACAACGGCCAAACTTGTGTCTGCGCAAACCGCATCTATGTCCAAGCGGGCGTATATGACGCCTTTGCGGAAAAACTGCGCGTCGCCGTGGCCGCATTGAAAGTTGGCGATGGTCTAGAGGCCGGCACAGCCCTTGGCCCGTTGATCAACGCGGACGCGATTGCCAAAGTCCAAGAACATGTCGCAGACGCAACTGCAAAGGGTGCCAAAATCATTCTGGGCGGCGACACGACACAAGGTCCGGGCAACTTTATCAACCCCACAATCGTCACCGGCGCGACCCGCGATATGGCCGTCGCGACCGAAGAAACCTTTGGCCCATTTGCACCATTGTTCAAGTTTGAAACCGTGGACCAGGTGATCGAATTGGCCAATGACACGATCTTTGGTCTGGCATCCTATTTCTATGCCAAAGACCTAAGCCGCGTCTACAAGGTGGCCGAGGAGTTGGAATATGGCATCGTCGGCGTGAACACCGGGATCATTTCCACCGAAGTCGCCCCGTTTGGCGGCGTAAAGCAATCGGGCCTTGGCCGCGAAGGTAGCCATCATGGCATCGAAGACTATCTCGAAATGAAATACGTGTGTATGTCTGTTTAAACACCACTGGGCCGCGCGATGGTGCGCGGCCCTTTCTTTTGCTTGGATACACCCATGCGCATGTCCCCCATCGATTGGCTGATGCTGATCACCCTGTCGTTCATTTGGGGCGGGTCTTTTTTCTTTAACGCTGTCATCCTGAGGGAAATCCCGACGCTGACATTGGTGGCGGCGCGTGTGTCCTTGGCGGCGTTGGCGCTTTGGGTGTTTGTGATCATCACAGGTCGATACAGATCGCTGGGCTGGCGGGTGTGGGGTGCGCTTGCGATTTTGGGTGCGATCAATAACGCCCTGCCCTTTTCATTGATCGTTCATGCGCAAACAACCATTTCATCTGGCTTGGCGTCGATCCTGAATGCAACCACGCCACTGTTCACGATTTTGGTCGCCGGTACGTTTTTGTCTGATGAACGACTCACGCTGCCGCGGATTTTCGGTGTGGTTCTGGGCTTGGTCGGGGTTGTGTTCATGATCGGAACGGATGCGTTGTCTGGTCTGCATGAAAATATCTGGGGACAATTGTCTTCGCTTGGTGCAGCGCTTGCCTATGGGTTTGGCTCGACCTATGGCCGCAGGTTTAGACGCTTGGGCGTTGACCCCATCTTGGTTGCCATGGGACAGGTGACCACATCATCGCTGTTTCTGTGGCCGCTTGCGTTTTGGGTTGATGCGCCTTTGTCGTTGCCCATGCCATCGGCGGCAACACTTTGGTCGCTATTCAGCTTGGCCATTTTTTGCACCTCGATTGCATATATCTTTTATTTCAAAATCTTGGAAAGCGCCGGCGCGACGAACATATCAATGGTGACATTTTTGGTGCCTGTCTCGGCCATCGTGTTGGGTATTTTGTTTTTGGGCGAAACGTTGCACACCAGCCATATTCTGGGCATGGCCTTGATTGGTTTGGGATTGATTGTGATCGATGGGCGGATCTTTTCGCGCAGGCCTGATTGACCAATGCCGTTCCTTTTTGTAGGGCAAGTCCCAGGCAAGATTGGATAGCACATGGCACGCAAGAAAAAAGGTCGCGATATTTCCGGATGGTTGGTCGTTGATAAACCCGCAGGGATCACATCGACCGCCGTTGTAAACAAGGTAAAGTGGGCCTTTGGTGCGAATAAAGCGGGCCATGCCGGCACCCTTGATCCCGAAGCGACGGGCGTTTTGGCGGTGGCCTTGGGTGAGGCGACAAAGACCGTTCCCTTTATCACCGATGCGCTAAAGGCCTATGAATTCACGGTCCGCTTGGGGCAAGCGACCAACACCGATGATGCCGAAGGCGAAGTCATCGCACACAGCGATTTGCGCCCGACCGATGAACAGATCAAAGATCAACTGAACAGCTTTCTTGGCGATATCATGCAGGTTCCGCCCAAGTTTTCCGCAGTGAAAATTGACGGCGAACGGGCCTATAAATTGGCGCGCGATGGCGAAGAAATCGAATTGGCCGCGCGCGATTTATACGTTGACAGCTTGATCATGATTGATCGCCCTGACGCGGATCACGTCACGCTTGAAATGGTCTGTGGCAAGGGCGGCTATGTGCGGTCGATCGCGCGGGATTTAGGGGCTGCTTTGGGCTGCTATGGCCACGTCTTGCGCTTGCGCCGCATTTGGTCTGGCCCGTTTGATGCCGCCGATGGGATCAGCATTGACCAGATCGACGCATTGGCAAAAACGCCAGAGCTGGATGAATACCTGTTACCGCTTGAGGTCGGATTGGCGGATTTGCCCGAATTGACCTGTACCCCCGAAGGGGCCACGCGCCTGCGCAATGGCAATCCCGGAATGGTGATTGCAAGCGACGCGGACTATGGCGATGAATGCTGGGCATCGTTTAACGGCGAACCCGTCGCGGTGGGCATCTATAAATCGGGCGAATTACACCCCACCCGCGTTTTTGTTGCAAGCACCCGTTAGGCGCGTAGGGTGGGGATGGAAACCTCTGTCATTCCCGCCTATAGAGACATGCATGATCACGAAAACACATCAAAAGAACGACGCCGCCTCAGTTGCGATTTATTCTGATTGCGAACGGTATCGGTATTCCTTGACCCGCGTGTGGGATGAAGCCGGCCGCAAGATCCACTTTGTGATGCTCAACCCGTCCACCGCGACCGAGGTTCAAAACGATCCCACTGTGGAACGCTGTGAACGGCGCGCACGCACATTGGGGTATGGCGCGTTTTGCGTGACCAACATCTTTGCATGGCGCGACACAGACCCGAAAAAGATGCGCGCCGCCGCCGATCCCGTTGGACCGCAAAACGACGCAGCCATTCAAAATGCATGTGATTGGGCCGATACAATCGTTGCCGCATGGGGATCACATGGCGACCATCTGGGGCGTGGGCGCAATGTGCGGGCACTTTTGTCAGGGATCGCAAAACCAGTGTATCACTTGGGCCTGACCGCCGCGGGTCACCCCAAACATCCGCTCTATATTGCCTATGCGACACAGCCAGTCATTTGGGACCTGTCGCATGAGTGATAAAGAGACCCTGACCAACGCCATTCGTGATCTGCTGGATCACAAACTTTTACGAGATTACAGTAGCACGTGGCGTATTCTTTGGCTGAATTTTTTACGCGGATTGGCGTTTGGCCTGGGATCGGTGATTGGTGCCACGATCCTTGTTTACCTGACCATTCAAATTCTTGCACAGATTGAATTCATCCCAATCCTGGGCGAATGGGCGGTACAATTGATTGAACAGATCGAAACCAAACGTTAACCAACTTGCCACCTTTTGATTGAA
>RGAJ01000146.1 GCA_009920225.1 Paracoccaceae bacterium | reverse complement strand
ATCATCAGATGCGGGATGTCGAAATACATGGCGGTTTGTGTGATTTGATCGCCGTCAACACGGTGGAATTCGCAATAGCGCAGCATCGCGATTTTGCCCGTGGTGGGCAAGCCCAACCATGGTTCATCCATCAACCCCATCAGATGGCCCATGGACACAACCCATGTCGATGCAAAGCCGTCCATTTCGTTTTGACCGCCAAAGAACGCATCCATGCGGCGCTGCATCGGGCGGAGCGCCGATTTCAACGGTGCCCAAAATGTGTCTGCGACCGCTGCCGGATCTGTCATTTCGCCAAAGGGATGAAAGCCCCGCCACGTATAGTCATCCGCACAGTATTTGCGTATGACGTCGGCCACGTCGAACCCGTTTGCGGCATCCAAAGCGGCATAGAAATCGCGCACAATCTTTTTAGCTTTTGACAGTTGGGTCATGTGATGTCTTTCACGGGTTTATCATTTTTGCATACGCTTGCAAAAAAGTCTTGCCAAGAATCGAAAGCTAAGTCTAGTGTTTTTGCAAACGTATGCAAAAATAAACGCCGCTACCGATCAATGGGGGTTTCATGGCCGAGATTACGCTTCACAAGGTGTCGAAACGCTGGGGTGGTTTTGTGGGTGTGCATGAATTCGATTTGACGATTGCGGATCAGGAATTTCTGGTGTTGTTGGGCCCGTCTGGATGCGGCAAAACCACCACGATGCGCATGATTGCAGGGCTTGAGGATGCCACATCGGGCGATATCTTGATCGATGGGAAAAAGGTCAATGATCTGGAACCCAAAGACCGCGATGTGGCGATGGTGTTTCAAAGCTATGCGCTTTATCCGAATATGAACGTCTATGAAAATATTCGCTTTCCTCTCAAGGTGCGTGGCATTGATCCGTCGTCGCATGATGCCAAAGTGCGCCGCGCCTCTGCGATGGTTGAGTTGGATGATTTTTTGCATCGCAAGCCTGCCGAATTGTCGGGCGGTCAACGGCAACGTGTGGCCTTGGCCCGTGCGATTGTACGCGAACCCAATGTGTTTTTGATGGATGAACCGCTGTCCAATCTGGATGCCAAGCTGCGGGTGTCTACGCGTGCGCAGATCAAGAACCTTAGCCACGAATTAAAGGTCACCACGATTTATGTCACCCATGACCAGATCGAAGCGATGACATTGGCGGACCGCGTGGTGGTGATGAACAAGGGTATCGTTCAACAGGTCGGCAGTCCGACAGAAATTTATGACATGCCTGCAAATACATTTGTCGCGGGCTTTATCGGATCACCTGCGATGAACCTGATCGAGGGGCGCGTTGAAAACGGAACGTTCCGCGCCGCGCATGTCGAAATCTCGGGCCTGACGGCGGCTGATGGCGATGTGACCTTGGGATTTCGTGCCGAAGACGCAAGCATCACTGCCGCAGGCACGGGGCAAATTACATCACCTGTTTATACGATGGAATTGTTGGGCGACGCCACGATGATCTCTGTCCGTGTGGCGGGGGCCTTGGTGTCGGTCAAGGCGGATAAATCGTTTCGGGCCGAAATTGGCGATCCCATCGCAATTTCGGTTCCAGCAGAAATCTGTCACCTCTTTGATACGCAAAGCGGTGCGCGGATTGGGGCATAGACCCCATAAACGCCCAATTAAGGGCACATGACGGTCCGGACGTGCACGACGGACCACCAACAGACAGGGAGAGACAAGATGTTTCTTAAAAAATTTGCAATCGCCGGTGCTATGGCGGCCCTTATGTCCACATCCGCATTAGCGTGTGAAATCAGCGCACGCGTATCGATTGTTGGCAACGAATTCCCCGCGATCCAAAGCGTTGGCGCAGGTGCCCAAGCCTGCACCGGTGCCGAGGTCAAAACAAACCTGACCGCCGATCACCAAAAAATCAACCTGCCCGGTATGCAGGGTAATCCAGCCGAATATACATCCGCGATTATTGCGAACTCGTCCATCGTGGCCTTGATGAACGAAGATGTTATTCGCCCCTTGGATGATCTTGTTGCCAAGCACGGTCAAGGTTTGAAGAAAAATCAATTGATCACCATCGACGGTAAAATCATGGCCGTGGCGTTTATGGCAAACGCACAGCATTTGGTGTACCGCGCGGATGTGTTGGAAAAGATTGGCGTACAACCTCCCAAAACCTACGAAGATATGTTGGCCGCAGCCAAGATGATCCGTGAACAAGGCATCATGGAAAATCCGGTGGGTGGCGCATATGCGGCGGGTTGGAACTTGGCCGAAGAATTCGTGAACATGTACCTTGGCATGGGCGGATCACATTTCAAACCCGGATCGGCAGAACCCAACATCAACACAGAAGCCGGCATTAAAACGCTTGAGATGATGAAAGCGCTGTCGGACTACATGAACCCTGATTTCCTGACGCATGATTCAAACGCGACTAACGCCGAATTCCGTGCGGGCAATGTTGCTTTGATGAACATGTGGGGCTCACGTGCGGCGACATTGGTGAGCGCAGATGGCGTTGCCCAAGAGGTCGTGGATGGTTTTGCCATTGATGGTCCGATGACCGTTGGCGGTGGATCAATCCCAGCATCGACATTGTGGTGGGATGGTTGGACCGTCGCGAAAAACATCAGCGACGAAGAAGCCGAAGCAACATTTATCGCGATGATGAACGGCATTTCCCCAGCGATGATGGCAAACGAGGAAATTCGTACCCAAGCCGTTTGGTTGATTGATGGCTATCAGCCCACCGATGCAGCCAAAGGCGTCTTTGCGGCCGCTGGCATGAACACGATTCCATATCCGATGTTGCCTTACATGGGGCTGATGCACACTGCGCTTGGCAATGAATTGGTCGACTTTATGAAAGGCGACGAAAGCGCAGAACAAGCGTTGAAAGACGCCGAAGCAGCCTATATCGCAGCCGCCAAAGAAAAAGGCTTTCTATAACGAAGCCAAGGGTGGGGGGCATCAGGTTCCCCACCATTTTTCCATGATGACCGCATAGAAGACACAGATAATGAAACACCGCACATTCTTTTGGTTCTTTCTTCCGACTGGGTTGGCGATGCTTTTGTTTATTGCCATGCCCATCGTGTCGGTGGTCACGCAATCGCTGTTCACCCCGCACGAAGCGGTCTTGGTCACTGTGGAAACATGTACCCCGTTCAGCTGCGCCCAAGAAACCACTATCGACCAAGAGGCCACCGCCGCGTTGCGCGAACAAAGCCCGATGGGGCGCTTTGTCGGATTTGACATCTATACAGATCGCGGACATTTGGCGTTTTCCGAGGTCGCTCAGGCGTGGCACTCAAGCGACAGCTTTGGTGAGTTTCTAAAGCAATTGAATAACCTTCCTTTTTATCGTGCGATGGGATTTACCATTGTGTTCGTCTTTGTCGTGACACCTTTGGTCATTGTGATGGGTCTTTTGATCGCGCTGGCGGTGAATACGGTGAATGCGCGGTTAAAGGGGATTGTGATCTTTTTCTCTCTCTTGCCGTTTGTGATTACCCCGTTGATTGGGGCTTTGGTGCTGTTTTGGATGATCGACAGCCGCGGGATTATTGGGACCGCGTTGCAATGGATGGCGGGGGACCCGTCATTATCGCTTAAGGCGTCAACAGGATTGATGTGGATCAGTTTGATGATTTATGGCGTGTGGCACGCGGCACCTTTTGCCTTTGTCATCTTTTATGCGGGGTTACAGACCCTGCCCATGGACCAAATCGAGGCGGCGCAGATTGATGGTGCCTCACGCCTGCAACGTCTGCGCTATGTCATTATTCCGCATTTGATGCCGCTTGTGACATTTGTTGCACTAATCCAGTTGATGGACAATTTCCGCGTCTTTGAACCGATTGTTGGGTTCAATGCGTCGGCGCATGCGACGTCGCTCAGCTGGGCAATTTTCAACGACCTTGGCGGGGAAACGCGACAACTGTCTTCTGCCGCTGCGACTTCGGTGATTACGATCCTTGGCGTAGCGCTTCTTTTGTCCCCCGTCTTGGTGCGCACATGGCGCGATTATAAGGGAAAAGTCTAATGTCTTCTCGTGCGAACAAGATGCCGATTGCCCTGCGAATTGTGGCCAGCCTGTTTGTCGTAACATGGGTCCTGATGGCGGCGTTTCCCTTTGTCTGGACATTTTGGGGGTCGTTCAAGGTCGAACTGGATTTCTTTTCGATCGCGGATTGGACCAACGCGCTTACGGGGCCACGCACCCAAGAAACCTATGGTTCCGCGTTTACAGGCGCGGGGTATCATGGTGCTTGGGTTGAAGAAGAATTCATGCGCAATGTGATCAATACATTTATCGTGTGTTTCTTTGTCGTGTGTACATCGCTGACCTTTGGGACCTTGGGGGGATATGCGCTTTCACGGTCTGGCTATCAATATACATTTTGGTTGCTGATTGCGGCGCTTATTTTTCGCGCAATGCCGCCAATCACATTGGTTGCGGGATATATGTTGCCGTTTTTTGAATGGAACCTGTGGGGGATTTTGCCCACCACAATCATTGTGCTGGTCGCCATCAACCAACCCTTTACCCTATGGATGCTGCACAGCTTTTTCCAAAATATCCCGAAAGAGTTGGACGAAAGCGCCAAGGTCGACGGTTGTACCCAATTCCAAGCCTTCCGTCATGTCATCATTCCCGTGATGTGGCCAGGTGTCATCACAACGGGACTGTTCAGTTTTCTGTTGGCCTATAATGATTTCGCGGTCACATCGATGTTATTGAGCGAAGGAAACCGCACCATGGTTCCCCAAATTGCGGCCTTTTTGGGCACGACCTATACCGAGGGCAACATCATGTTTGCCGTGGCCGCCGTGGTGTCGGCAACCGCACCTTTGTTCGTGTTGGTCATGGTCTTTCAACGTCAAATCGTCAGCGGGCTGACAGCGGGGGCAGTCAAAGGATGAAGGGTTCAAGACCACAGCAAGCCGTTTTATCGCGCGACACCGATATGAGCAAAACGCAAAAGACCCGCGCCGTGATCGAGGGTATGGTGGATGGTCTCAACGATCATCGGATCGACGATATCGGCCAGTTCTTTGCCGAAGGGTTCCGGTGGATGGGAAACTTTGGTTGTGGCACCAAACATGGCTTGCAAGAATTCCAAGACAATTGGCAACGCCCCTTTCAAGCGGCGTTTTCCGACAAGGTTTGTGTTGACGAAGCGCGCCTGTTCATGGGGGAATGGGCGGCCGCCTTTGGACGGCAAGAGGCCACGCATTCAGGCGAATTCATGGGTATTGCGCCCACTGGTAAACGGATCGAAATCCGATATATGGATTTTTGGAAGGTTGAAGGCGACAAGATCACAGACAACTGGGTAATGGTGGATTTTCCCCATGTGTTGGCCCAGCTTGGGCATGACGTTTTCAATGCACAGGGATGGGAAGCATTTGATCGCGGGGAAAAAACGCCACCGCGTCCAAACAATGAGGTATGACATGGCAATTGACTATCTAAAACAATCCAAGCCAGAAGC
>RGAJ01000145.1 GCA_009920225.1 Paracoccaceae bacterium | reverse complement strand
CGCCCATGTCGATGATCATGCAGAAATACGGACGCAGAGCCGGTTTCTTTATTGGCGCGGCAGGTGGTGCGCTTGGCGGGACGATTGGGGCCATCGGACTGTATCAACATTCCTTTGCACTGTTTTTATTGGGGTCGCTGTTGACGGGTGTTTATATGTCGGCCCAAGGGTTCTTTCGGTTTGCGGCTGCTGATACTGCATCCGATGAATTCAGACCAAAGGCGATTTCATATGTGATGGCGGGAGGCTTGGCCTCGGCGATCATTGGGCCGCAATTGGTGAAAGTGACCGCAGAATCAATGTTTGTGCCATTTATGGGCACGTATTTGGCGGTGATTGCGATCAATGTCATTGGCTCGCTTTTGTTCTTTATGATCAACATTCCAACCCCTACCCCACGGGCGGCCGGAACACAGGCACACCGCAGCCGTTGGGAGATTTTGAAGACCCCCGCGATTGCGGTCGCGGTGATTTGTGGCATGGTGTCTTATGCATTGATGAACCTTGTGATGACATCCACACCCTTGGCGGTTGTGGGATGTGGTTTTGAAAAGAACAACGCCGCGGATATTGTTTCTGCGCATGTCTTGGCGATGTATATTCCATCCTTCTTTACCGGCCATTTGATTGCACGATTTGGTGTGAAAAATATCGTCGCGGCAGGGCTTGTCATTTTGGCAGGCGCGGGTGTTGTCGCCTTGCAAGGCGTTGCGCTTGAGAACTTCTATATCGCGCTCATCTTGTTGGGGATTGGTTGGAACTTTGGCTTTATTGGTGCGACATCAATGTTGGCAAGCGCACATGATCCATCGGAAAAAGGTGTCGTGCAGGGCATGAACGACTTGATCGTTTTCGGTGGCGTGACATTTGCGTCGCTGTCATCGGGCGGATTGATGAATTGTTCGGGCGGATCGCCGATCCAAGGGTGGACAGCCGCGAACCTTGCCATGATCCCATTCTTGGTCTTGGGGGGCGGGGCCTTGATTTGGCTGGCATTTAAATCGCGCGAGGGCGTGGCGCGCTAATCGCTATTTTGCGCACACCCCAATACGATCCAAGATGCGTTCAAGTTCGCTATCGATTGAGGCAGGTGTGACACTTGCCTTGATCGCATCAAAACGCTTGCGAAGGTCAATTTTCTCTTGTCCTTGGCAATCGTTCCATGGCCGCCCTTGAAGACCCATTACCATGCAATAATAGCCGATGAAATGTGGCCGCGTTTTGCCACCTGCAATCAATCTGCGATACGCTTCGTCTGCCCCCATATCGCGAATTTCTTGCGCTGTGGTGATCCCGACCTTGGCAAATGCCGCTTCGACGGCGGGGCCAAGGTTGCGGATCGATGAAATGGGATCAGCCATCGACGATCCCTTGGGCATAGGCGCACAAGGTGCGAAACGCTTCGGCAAATCGCGCGTCATCGATGGTAAGGGCAACACGTATATGACCTGCCGCCGCGCGACCAAAGCTTTCGCCGGGCATGACCGCGATGTGATGGTCCTCCAACAGGCGATTGGCGAACGCTTCCCCGCTTAAGCCCGTCTTGCGCAGATCCACCATCAAATACATCGCCCCACTTGGCGGTACGGTGGTGATATCAGGAAAATCTTGCAAAATTTTCAACGCAATTTCGCGACGCCGCCGAAACGGTGCGGCGATCTGATTTTCGAATTCTGGTCCAAGGCCAAGCGCGAACAAACCCGCGAGCTGAATAAATTCAGCGACGCCAAAGGTGGTTGTTGTGACCAAATCGTTGATTTTTTCGATGACATCGACGGGGGCAACAACCCACCCCAACCGGCTGCCGGTCATGGCATGGCTTTTTGACAGGCTGCCCACAACCATCGTGCGTTCGGCCATGTGTGGGGAATTTCGCGGGGTGATATGCGACCCCTGCCAGACCTGTGTGTCATAAACCTCGTCTGAAATCAGCCACATGTCACGGTCAGTCACAAATCGACAAATATCATCGATCGTGTCGGGTCCATAGACGGTGCCCGTTGGATTATTTGGGGAATTCACCAACAAGGACCGCGCACCCTGTGGTGCTTGGTTCAGGTCATTATAGGTGGGGCAAAATTCGTTTTGTGCTTGGGTTTGGATGGCAAAGGGATGCGCCCCAGCTGCGCGTATCGTTGTGGGGTATGTCGCATAATAGGGATCAATATGGACCGCGATATCCTCGGGATCACAGGCTGCCATATGCGCGGCGAACAACGCCGCCTGCCCCCCTGGTGTGATCAACACATGTTCCGGCCCGGTTGCCACGCCTGACTGCGATTGTATCCGTGCCGCAATGGTTTCACGCAATTTTGGATGACCGCGAACCAACGAATATCCCGTCGCACCCGCCAGTGCCGCCGCATGCATGGCATCAAGGATCTGTGGATCCGTGCGAATGTCATGTTCCCCGATTGTCAGCTCAACAACATCAATCCCTTTCGCGATCATGGCGCGGGATCGGTAAAACACTTCCCACCCATCAGATCCTTGGCCAGTGATTGCGGAAATTCGTTTTGACGGCGTCACGTTTGCATCCTTTTTGACTAAGTGACCTGATCGCTTGCAAAATGTAAAGACCATGTTTCACCCAACAAATCGATTGGCCCGCTGCGAGATTGGTTTTGTGCAATGTGGCTTGAATTCAGCATTTCCTTTTGCGTTTTATATTGCTAAGCCCAACAACACATGACGACAAAGGAAGACCCCTGATGACACAGATCAAGCTTCATAACTCCATGACACGTCGGGGTGAGGTGTTCACACCCATCGACCCGCAAAACGTGCGCATGTATTTGTGTGGGCCTACGGTCTATGATCGCGCACATATCGGCAATGCGCGCAACGTGATCATGTTCGATGTTCTCTATCGTTTGTTGCGTCAGGTTTATGGCGCCGAACACGTGACATATGTTCGGAATTTCACCGATGTTGATGACAAAATCAACGCGCGCGCGGCCGAAAGCGGACGCACCATCGCAGAAATCACCGCCGAAACAACGCAGTGGTATCTGGACGATATGGGCGCCTTGGGGAATTTGGATCCAAACCACATGCCCCGCGCGACCGACTACATCGCTCATATGATCGAGATGATCGAAAACCTGATTGCAAAAGGCCACGCCTACGCCGCCGAAGGCCATGTGCTGTTTTCGGTATCAAGCTATGCTGATTATGGGCGTCTGTCTGGTCGATCCGTCGACGACATGATCGCGGGTGCGCGGGTCGATGTGGCCCCTTACAAGCGCGACCCGATGGATTTTGTGCTTTGGAAACCGTCTGATGCCACCCTTCCCGGATGGGACAGCCCTTGGGGCCGCGGTCGCCCCGGTTGGCATATTGAATGTTCGGCGATGTCTTATGAATTGCTAGGCGCAACTTTTGATATTCACGGCGGTGGCAATGATTTGATGTTCCCGCATCATGAAAACGAAATTGCACAAAGCTGCTGTGCCAATCCCGAGGGTGGCTTTGCAAATGTCTGGCTGCACAATGAAATGTTGCAAGTTGAGGGCAAGAAAATGTCCAAATCCTTGGGCAATTTCTTTACCGTGCGGGATCTGTTGGATCAGGGGTATGCGGGCGAAGTCATTCGCTTTGTGTTCTTGTCGACCCATTACGGCAAACCCATGGACTGGACCGATGCCAAGGCAAAAGAGGCCGAAAAAACCCTGCGCAAATGGCACGCTCTGACCGATGGCGTCGCAGCGGGTGATATACCAACCGAGGTGATCGATACCGTGGCTGAGGATCTGAATACCGCTGGTGTGATCACCATCTTGCACCGTTTGGCCAATGCAGGCGATGCCGCGACCCTCAAGGCGGCGGCAGGACTTTTGGGGCTGTTGCAGGACGACATGGGCGCATGGGCAGTCGCAGGCGATCTGTCCGCCTATGAGGCAATGTTATCACACGCGCGCCAAACCGCGATGGACACCAAAGACTTTTCCCAAGTCGATCACCTGAAATCAAGGTTTCAGGACGCAGGGCTCGAAGTGCGCATGTCGAAAACAGGGGTTGAGTTGATCCCATCCACAGGCTTTGATATGGCGAAACTGGACGGCCTGCTGTAATCCACGCCCGCAACACGAAAGCATATCCACGTGACCAAAGATCGCTTGTACCTGTATGACACCACATTGCGCGATGGGCAGCAAACCCAAGGCGTTCAGTTTTCGATCGAAGAAAAACAAGCGATTGCAACAGCACTCGATGATCTGGGTGTCGATTATATCGAAGGCGGTTGGCCCGGTGCAAACCCAACCGACAGCGCGTTTTTTGACAGCCGCCCAGAAACCAACGCGACGTTTACCGCGTTTGGCATGACCAAACGCGCGGGTCGCTCGGCCGAGAATGACGACGTTTTGGCAGCGGTGATGAACGCGGGCACCCCTGCGGTTTGCATCGTCGGAAAATCACACGATTTCCATGTGACGACCGCACTTGGCATCACGTTGGACGAAAACATAGAAGCGATCAGCGGTTCCATCGCCCATATCCACGCCAAGGGGCGCGAGGCATTGTTTGATGCTGAACATTTCTTTGATGGATACAAGGCCAATCCTGAATATGCGTTGCGCTGTCTTCGCGCCGCATATGACGCGGGGGCGCGCTGGATCGTTTTGTGTGACACCAACGGCGGCGTATTGCCCGCCGAGGTCGGAAAAATCGTGGCAGATGTGATTGCCGCGGGCATTCCGGGCGATCATCTGGGCATTCATTGCCACAATGACACCGAAAACGCCGTTGCCAATTCGCTTGCCGCCGTTGACGCAGGTGCGCGCCAAATCCAAGGCACCCTGAACGGATTGGGCGAACGCTGTGGCAACGCAAACCTGACGTCCTTGATCCCGACCTTGATGCTCAAGGAACCGTATGCCAGCACATTAGACATTGGCGTATCACAGGACGGATTGCTCAATCTGACACGAACCTCTCGTTTGCTCGATGACATCCTAAACCGCGTCCCCGCACGCCAAGCGCCCTATGTCGGCAGCTCGGCTTTTGCACATAAAGCAGGGCTTCATGCCTCGGCGATCCTAAAAGACCCAAGCACATATGAACATATTGATCCCAAAACTGTCGGGAACGCGCGCATCATCCCGATGTCGAACCAAGCAGGTCAATCCAACCTGATCCGCCGTTTGGCAGATGCAGGGATCACTGTTGAGAAGGGCGATCCAGCCTTGGGTCGCATCCTTGATGTGATCAAAGCCCGCGAAGCCGAAGGATATTCCTATGACACGGCGCAAGCCAGTTTTGAACTGCTCGCGCGGCGCGAACTTGGGATTTTGCCCAATTTCTTTGAAGTAAAGCGGTACCGCGTCACGGTCGAACGGCGCAAAAACAAATATAATAAAATGGTCAGCCTCTCTGAGGCCGTGGTCGTCGTAAAAATCAACGGCGAGAAAAAGCTATCCGTCAGCGAAAGCATGGATGAAACAGGCGGCGATCGCGGCCCTGTGAACGCATTGGCCAAAGC
>RGAJ01000144.1 GCA_009920225.1 Paracoccaceae bacterium | reverse complement strand
ATTTCGACTTCGGCTTTTTGACCAAGATCTGCCAACAACAGGCCCAAACGCACGCGGCGTTCTGCCAAGGATGTATGTTCTGCGGTTGGTTCGATCACATCATGGTCGTGGCCGTGGTGATCTGGGTTTTCTTCGTGCCACAGTTGATGCGCAATTTGTTTTGCTTCTGTATCAACCAAAGTTGGTGGAAGGTCGAATTTCACCAATTTGTCCAGCGCATCCAACAATTCACGCTTTTGCACTGCGCGTGCAGCGCCTGCGTATTCTGCTTCGAGACGCTCAGCGATTTGCGCTTTCAAACCATCAAGGTTTTCTGCACCAAAACGTGTTGCAAGCTCGTCATCGATTTCAGCAGCGACAGGTTCTTTGACGTCTTTGACGGTACAGGTAAAGACCGCGTCTTTGCCCGCCAAGTTTGCCGCACCGTATTCCGCCGGGAATGTGACGTTGACGTCTTTTTCGTCACCCGCTTTGACGCCGACCAGTTGATCTTCGAAGCCGGGGATAAAGCTGTTTGAGCCAAGGACCAATGGGTAATCTTCGGCAGAGCCGCCTTCGAACGCTTCGCCGTCAACTTTGCCAACGAAATCGATTACAACTTGTTCGCCATCGCGCGCTTTGGAGCCTTTGCGACGTGATTTGAAGCTTTGTGCAGTTGAGGCCAGATTTGCAAGCGCCTCTTGGACAGCTGCGTCATCTGCTTTGACAACCATTTTGTTCAGTTTGATTTTGGACAGATCGACTTCTGGGATCTCAGGCAATGCTTCGTATGTGAACTCGATGTGCACATCATCGCCTTCTTTCCAATCTTGATTGGTCATCTGGACGTTTGGCTGCATCGCGGGGCGCACGCCTGCGTCGGAAAAATGGCTATTGATCGCGCCGTCGATGGTTTCTTGCATCACTTCGCCCATCAGGTTTTTGCCGAATTGTTTTTTCAGCATCGGCATTGGCACTTTGCCTTTGCGGAAACCCTTTAGGGAAATTTCAGGCTGCGCCTCTTTCAATTTTTCGTCGACCTTGGAGTTCAATTCATCCGCGGTGATAACCATAGCGTAGCCGCGCTTTAGGCCTTCGTTCAGGGTTTCTGTAACTTGCATTGACATCCTCTTAAAGACAGAAAGGCCACGGAACCGCGGCCAAAATAGGTTTGCGCCTGTGTAATAGGGTCATTTGGCAGGATCAACCCTGAATCTGATCGTGACAGAGCGAAAAGGTGGAATTTATTTGCCGAATTGTGAAATGCACGGCTAAATTGCGATGATTTTGGGGGGCTGGGGTGATTGGGCGCGGCCTGCCCCATAAATATGATCAAATTCATGACGCCTGAATTTAACGCTTTCGGAAACAAAATAAATAGACAGACGCATTTTTATCCTATATTTGATCAAATAATCATTCCATTTGGTTTCAGATATGACAAACGCAACCTTCATCGGCGGTGTACCGCAAACTGTGATTGATCGGTTCTATCAAACCGAAGCCGAAGCATATGAAAACCGCCATCCCAACAGCAAATCCGCTATGCGTGATGGGCAAAACGCCTATTTCGATGGTGTGCCGTTCCATTGGATGAAGGATTGGTCGATGCCCTTTCCAATGGTGATTGATCGGGCATGGGATGCTTCGATTGAAACATGCGATGGATATATCTTGCACGACTTTTGTTTGGGTGACACGGGATCGTTTTTTGGGCATTCCCCTGCCCCAGTCGCGGCAGCCATCCGCGAACAAGCGAACCGCGGCCTGACCTATATGCTACCAACCCAAGACGCGATTGACGCCGCGGGCGCATTAACCCGTATCTTTGGTGCGTTTCAGTGGCAAATCGCGACAACAGCGACCGATGCGAACCGCAACGCGATCCGTGTCGCGCGCGCCATCACGGGTCGGTCCAAGATTTTGGTGTTCAACGGATGCTATCATGGCACGGTTGAGGATGTGATGGTCGAATTGATCGATGGGCAAACACAGGCGCGTTCGGGTTTGGTGGGGCAATTGCATGATCTAACGCGCTCGGCGGTGGCCGTTGAATTCAATGATTTGGCCGCAGTTGAGACCGCGTTGAAATCGGGCGACATCGCGGCAATTCTGACCGAACCAGTCATGACAAATTGTTGTATGGTGTTACCGGACGACGGGTTCATGGCGGGTCTGCGCGACCTTGCAACGCAACACGGCGCGGTATTGATCATCGACGAAACACACACAATTTCTACCGGTTATGGCGGCTACTCACGGACGCACTCACTTGATCCCGACATATTTGTGGTCGGCAAAGCCGTTGCAGGCGGCATGCCTACCGCGGTGTGGGGGATGCGCAACGCCATAGCCCAGCGGTTTGCACAATATGATGCAAACCGCCCCTCTGGGCATTCAGGGATGGGAACAACGCTGTCGGCCAATCCGATGCAGTTCGCTTGCCTGCATGCAACGCTTGACCATGTTATGACCCCCGCTGCCTATGAGCATATGGAACGCGGCGCTGACACGTTGGCAAAAGGTCTGTCGGCGGTTATCGAACGGCACAACGCACCATGGCATGTGGTGCGAGTTGGTGCACGTGTTGAGTTTATCTGCGCCAAAGGGCCGCTGAGGACCGGATCAGAAGCAATGGTCGCGCATGCGCATGCCCTTGAGCAGGCAATACATTTGGGTTTGGTCAATCGTGGTTGCTTGATCGCCCCCTTTCACAATATGATGCTGGTCAGCCCTGTCACCACGGACACGCAAATCGACGATTTGATCCACGCCTTTGACAGCATTGTTTCGGAGCTCTTTAAAAAATGACATCACAACACAGCCAAAGCCCATCAGGGTCAACCGTGGCAGAGGCACAGGCCTTTTTGGACGCGCATCCTGAGATTGAGGCATTTGACATCGTGCTACATGATGCAAATGGCATTGGTCGCGGCAAAATTATTCGTCGTCATGAATTGCTGTCATTTTATACATCTGGTCGTCATCTGCCTATTTCTATCATGGGTTTGGACATTTGCGGCGAAGACGTGGATGAGACCGGCCTTGTCTGGGACCAAGGGGACAATGACCTAAAGGCGTGGCCCATTCCGGGAACGATTATTCCGCTGCACAACACGCATCCGCCACGCGGCGAAATTTTGATGTCGATGTATGATCTGGATGGGAAACCAATGGGATCAGACCCGCGTCATGCGCTGCAGCGTCAGGTAAATATTTTGGCCGAACGCGGATTGTATCCAGCGGGGGCGTTTGAATTGGAATTTTTCCTGTTGGACAACGCACGCGACGATTCCGGCAACTTTAGACCTGCGGCGGCCGTTTTGGATGGGCGCCGATCGCGCCGCACCGAAGTGTATTCGGTCGACCATCTTCACGGTATGATGCCGCTTTTCAGCGATATTTATCGCGCCGCCGAATTGGCCGACATCGATGCCGAGACGGTGATTTCAGAATATGCGCCGGGTCAATACGAGCTTACGCTGAATTTCCGCACCGATGTCATGCGCGCAGCAGATGATCTGGCGCGGATGAAACGGATTGTGCGTGCCCAAGCGCGTCATCACGGTGTGACCGCGTGCTTCATGGCGAAACCTTTTGCAAGTTTTGCCGGATCAGGCATGCATTTCCATTGTTCGATGTTACAAGACGATGGCACCAACCTGTTCACCGAAGCTGTTGAGGGCGAATGGAAACCCGAACTTTTGCATGCCTTGGCGGGTTTGCAAAAAGTGATGCCAGAAACCATGTTGACCTTTGCGCCCCACCTAAATTCATGGCGCCGGTTTGCGCAAAAAAGCTATGCGCCGATTTCCACGACATGGGGTGTGAACAACCGGTCTGTGGCCCTTCGGGTTCCTGCCGGGGATCGCAAGGCGCGCCGCATCGAACATCGCCTGTCTGGTATTGATGCCAACCCGTATTTGGTGGCCACATCAATTCTGGCCGGCATGATTCATGGGCTGGATACCAAAGACATGCCAACACCAGAAGTGCGCGGCAATGGATATGACATGGAACCCGATCCACGTATGCCGGTCGATTGGCATCACGCGATTGAAATGGCGCGCAATTCAGAGTTTCTGAAACAGGCCCTCGGGGATCAATTGCACAATACTTTCGTGTCCGTAAAAGAGGCCGAATATTTCCGCGTACAATCAACGATTTCTGAAATCGACTTTGATCTGTACCTTCATAATGTGTGATCAAAAGAAAAAGTTTGGATAAAATCCGCAAAAACCATTTGCGTGGGGGGACATTGTGTAATAGAGGGCGGGTCTCTTTAATGATGTCCAACGTCGTTGGGTCCTTTTTCCTTGGGGGATGCTGACCATGATTGAAACTCCCTATTATTTGATCGACAAATCTATGTTGCTGCGCAACATGGAAAAGATCGCGTGGCTGCGCGAACAGTCTGACGCCAAGGCTTTGTTGGCGCTCAAGTGTTTTGCCACGTGGTCTGTGTTTGACATGATGTCAGACTATATGGATGGCACCACGTCATCGTCATTGTTCGAAGTCAAATTGGGTCGCGAAAAATTCGCGGGCGAAACCCACGCCTATTCGGTTGCGTGGGACCCCAAAGAAATGAACGAGGTTTTGGCCAATTCCGACAAGGTGATTTTTAACACCATCGGACAATTGGCCCGATTTGACGAGGTTTCCAAAAACCACGTGCGCGGCTTGCGCGTAAATCCCGGTGTGTCAACGTCAAGCTTTGATTTGGCAGACCCTGCCCGTCCGTTTTCGCGGCTTGGGGAACATACCCCCGAGGCGATTGAAACCGTCGCCGACAAAATCAGCGGCTTTATGTTTCACAACAATTGCGAGAACGGGGATTTTGATCGATTTAGCGCGATGCTTGATTTGATCGAACAGCGCTTTGGCCATTTGATTGACCGTATGAACTGGATCAGCCTTGGCGGCGGCATTCATTTCACAGGCGATGAGTATCCGTTGGATCAATTGGCAGATCGTTTGAAACGCTTTGCGGATCGCTATGGTGTGCAGGTCTATCTTGAACCGGGCGAAGCGGCGATTACAAAATCCACCACGCTTGAGGTGACGGTTCTGGATACGATGAACAATGGAAAAAACCTAGCCATCGTCGACAGTTCAATCGAAGCGCATATGCTGGATCTGTTGATTTACCGCGAACCCGCACGCATGAATGTCACGGGCGATCATCCGTGGATGATTTGCGGAAAATCCTGTCTTGCAGGCGATATATTTGGGGAATTCAATTTTCCTGAACCCGTAAACGTGGGCCAGCGCATTTCCATTCAAGATGCGGCAGGCTATACTATGGTCAAGAAAAATTGGTTTAACGGCGTGCAAATGCCGTCAATCGCTATCCGTGAACCGGATGGTACTGAGCGGTTGGTGCGGTCATTTACATATGACGATTTCGCATCAGCTTTATCCTAAATCCACTAAAACTTTAACCAAAGGGGGTTTCGTGGTTTAATGAAACGTAATGTTCTTATCATCGGCGCTGGCGGCGTTGCTCAGG
>RGAJ01000143.1 GCA_009920225.1 Paracoccaceae bacterium | reverse complement strand
CATGTTCGAATCTCTCGGTTTTGAAACGCTTAGTGCGCCTCAGGTTAGTTTATTCTTTGCCCTTATTGTCGGGATCGCGTTCGGCGGACTGGCCGAACAAACAAAATTCTGCTTTCGTCGTGCCGTGATCGGCCACGATCGCCGACAAGCAGCAGGCTTGTGGGCTTTGGCTTTGGCCGTTTCTGTGACGGCGGTGCAAGTGGCGGTTTATTTTGAAGTCATCACCTTTGAAGATCACCGTTTTCTGACACCCGAAGTGCCATTGATGGCGGCTGCGGTTGGCGGGCTTTTGTTCGGGATTGGTATGGTGTTGTCACGCGGGTGTGCGTCCCGCCTCACAGTATTGTCGGGCACAGGGAACATGCGGGCGCTTTTCACACTGATCCTATTTGGGTTGGCCGCAAGCGCCACGTTAAAAGGCCCCCTATCGGGTGCGCGTACCGCGCTTGCCACGCAAACAATCGATCTGGGGGATGCTTCCACTGTTGCCACCCTGTTGCCATTTGGCCTGTGGTCTGTGGCTGTGATTGTGGCCGCGCTTGTGATTTATGCGCTCAGCTCCGGCAATCGCGTCGCGCATTTGGTCATGGCGGTGGCAATTGGTCTGTTGCCCGCGATTGCATGGGTTGGAACGGGCTATGTCCTTTATGACGACTTTGACCCAATCGCGTTCGAAAGCATTGCCTTTACATTGCCAGCCGCTGACAGTCTTTTCTGGATCATCGCGTCAACTTCGGTTACTGCCAAATTCACAGTCGGGCTCATGGCCGGTGTGATCGCAGGGGCGTTTGTATCCGCGTTGGTCTCGCGTCGCTTGGCGTGGGTCGGGTTTGATGGCCCTGCACAAATGGGACGCTATGGCCTTGCGGCCATTTTGATGGGGTTTGGCGGCGTTGTTGCCGGCGGATGCACCATTGGCGCAGGATTGTCGGGTATTCCAACACTGTCCGTTGCAGCCATAACCACATTGGCGTTCATCGCAATCGGGGCCAAAGTGGCAGAGCGAATTTTGAACCTTATTCCATCTTCTCGCGAATTCGGCGGATCATATACCACACTGCCCCAACAACCGGCAGAGTAACCAGTGCTGTCAATGTTCCCTTGGTCACACCGATTGTGTCGGCCAAGGGATACACCAAATACCCCACCAGCGAGACCGCGTAATAGCTGATCGCGACGACGGACAAACCTTCAACCGTTTTTTGCAACCGCAGCTGTAGATCCGCACGCTCGTCCATGCTTTTCAAAACCGCTTGGTTTTGTGCAGACCGTTCCACGTCAACCTTGGTGCGCAACAACTCGCCCGCACGCATAGCCCGATCTGCCATCGCAGCCAATCGCGTTTCCGTCGATTTGACCGTCCGCATCGCCGGATCATATCGGCGCATCATAAATTCATAAAACGATTGCCGCCCCATAAACCGCTCTTCGCGCAAGACTTCGATCCGCTGATTGAGGATGGCCTGATAGGCCCATGTCGCGCCGAACCGAAATGCCGATTGCGCCGAAAGGCTTTCCAATTCGGCCGACAGTTTCAAAAACGCATTCAACGTTTCATCTGCGGGCAATGTATTGTCCGACATTTTCAACATTAAATCAGAGAGTTCGCCATCAATCTTACCCATACGAGGCTGCATCGCGCGTGCACGTGAAAACCCTAGCATCGACATGGTTTTATAAGTTTCAATCTCACACAGACGCTGGATGATCCGTCCCACGCGACGATCCCCTGTCGTGTCATCGACAAAAACGGCGATGCGCTGATGACCGATTTCATCGATCCGAAAATCCGCCGCAACAATGGCCGCATTGTCCAAAACACGGCTGACGGCCAAGCTTTCTGGCACAAACCAGTCGCGCAACAATTTTGCGGTGTCCTCATCGGACGACATCTTTTCCAACCGAATAGACGCCGACGTGATGCAGGTGCCATGCAGGCTGTCCAACCAATCTTTGGGAAAGGCATCAAAAACCGAACCGTCAAACGCACGTTCGGGTAAGTCATTGGAAAACAACGTATAGGTCACGAATTCCGTATGCTGTTCCCACTTCAATCTATGCCGACCCAAGTCACCAAAGAAATGCGTCGCCCCTGGTTGGGGATGCGGTGCACCATACCGATCCAAGAGCGCGATCAAATCATTGCGTTCCTGATCACGATCCCGCGCCATGGCGTTCTCTGGCTCTTTAATCGCAAGATAGGCAACCGTTCCGGGTGCTTTGAATGACGGAAAAGGCCGCGCATGCAATTCATTCGACAGCTTGTAACGCATGGGGTGATCTTGGATCAGGGGCATCCTGTGGTCCTTTTTGAAGCTTAGGTTCGAAAATAAACCGATTGCCCTGCGTCGTAAAGGAAGAAATTGTTTAATATCTGATATTTACAGAATACAATCGCATACCGCCAAATCACCCCATCCTACAGCACCCGAAAACGTGGACGCGCCACAGAAGACGGGGTCAACATGAGATCACTCAGCGCCCAAACCAGCGCATCAACCCGATCTGGCGAACCGGCGCCAAAATATCCTTGAGGTGTCATTTGGCACATCTGATCTTCAAGCTCGGCCAAACCGCGCAGATGAAAGACGCGCCCCTGTTCATACAGCGCAGCAACCGGTTCTGCGCGGGCTGATTTTCCACGCGATGCGCGCACCGCACGATAAGACACGGCTGGATCAATCTGCCGCAAGACGGCTTCGACCAAATCACCACCTTGATTGACCTCGGCCACAATGCGATCCGCGCGCCAATCATGATAGGCCTGAACCGCAATATTCGCCCAAGTTGTCGGGGACTGTCCTTGGATCGTGTAATCTGCCAAGACATAGGCGCGCCACTCTTGTGGATCACCACGCAAGGTGACGCCTGCCACGACAATTCCGCAGCTATCGGATTTTTTATGCCCGGTGACGGGAGGGTCAACCGCAACGACAATGCGATCAAGCTCGGGCGCGGTATCAACCTGCGTTGTTGTGAAATCCGCATCGCGCCACAAGGCACCATCAATGCCGTCAACCAAAACACCGTCCAACTCTTGCCGACCCAATCGCGTGCCAGCATAGCGCGCAGTGACCTCTGCCAAAAAGCTATCGGCCAAATTGGCGCGATTGGCCGATGTCGGCGCATGGGTTGAAACCGTGGACGGGGCCGCCAAAAGTGTTTTTAAAACGGGCACATTGCGCGGTGTCGTTGTCACACATTGGCGCGGATCATCCCCCAAACGAAGCGAAAATTGCAGCATATCCCATGTCGATTGGGCATTGCGCCACTTGGCCAATTCATCACACCATGCCCCGTCAAATTGTGGGCCGCGCAGGCTTTCGGGATCATGGGCGGAAAAAATTTGCGCCGTTGCCCCATTTGGCCAAACCAAGCGACGACGCGTGGATTCCCATATCGGTCGACGGTCAGGGGGCGAACACGCCATGATGCCACTGTCGCCAAAGATAATCACATCGCGTGCCTGATCCAAGGTTTCCGCAACCAGGGCCAACCGCCGCGCGCGACCTTTGTCAAGTGGTCGCGCCCCTTCGACTTGGGACCGCACCCATTCGGCACCAGCACGGGTTTTACCCGCACCGCGACCACCCAGAATGACCCACGTGCGCCAATCCCCACTGGGGGGTAATTGATGATCCATCGCCCAAAATTCGAACAAAAACGGGAGAGCCATAAGCTCTCCCTCGGAAAGGTCATTTAGGAATCTTTCCTTGACCGCAACATCTGCGGAGGCGATCCAAGCGGCACCCGATCTGATCGTGTGCGGCCCGCAGATCGAGTCCATAGTCGTATTTGATGCCAAGTTTTTCTCGGTTTCGCTCTGCAACTAATTTCTCCGCATCATGAGCCAGCTTAAGCCACCCCCTTAGATCTTGGAACAGCTTGCGGACTTCGGTTTCTTTTACGCCTTCCCCAGTTTGTACCCTTTGTTGTAGGTCTTCTATGCAGGTCAGAAAACTTCGCAGTTGTTTGTGAACTCTTTCAAACTCTTCTGAAAAGTGGTCTGTATCGTCCTCTGGGGTGATTAATACCATCGGTTCTCAGGTTCCTTTCGCTCGAACCCCTGTCCAAACGCGGTCGCGTCCAGCGATGTCAAAGATGGCAAGATTTTTGAAAAAGTACAGAAATTCAACGTTTTGCAACGTGCGTCGCAGGCATAAAAAAATAACTGACGGTTCGGCGAACACGTCAGTTATTTTAATTCAGTTCTCAAAACATCAAAGATGCAGAGGGTGTTGACGGGCGACACGCGCGCCAATCACGATCAATTGTTGGAACGCTCTGCCTCAATCTTGCGCCACTTCGCAACATTTGCGTTGTGTTCGGCCAAGGTTTCCGCAAACGCATGTCCGCCTGTACCATCGGCCACGAAAAAGATGAACGTTGATGCATCAGGATTGACCGCCGCCTCAATCGCGGCACGACCAGGATTGGCGATGGGTGTGGGCGGCAGACCTTTGTGAACATATGTGTTCCAAGGCGTGTCTTTTTTCAATTCGCTTTGGCGCAAACCACGCCCCAAGATGCCCTGCCCTTTGGTCAGGCCATAGATCACCGTCGGGTCTGTTTGCAGCGGCATATCACGCTTTAGACGGTTCACAAAAACAGAGGCGATAAGACCGCGTTCGCCAGGAACCGAGGTTTCTTTTTCGATGATTGACGCAAGGATCAACGCCTCTTGCTTGGTTTCAACAGGCAAATCAGCCGCGCGATTGTCCCACGCTGCATCTAAATAACCTGCCTGCTTTGCAATCATACGATCCAAAACTGCGTTGCGACTTTCACCATCCGACAGTTCGTAGCTAAAGGGCGCAAGCAACCCCTCTGGCGGGATGTCAGCGACCTCACCTGTCAGAACTGGAATGCCTTTGAGCGCTTGAACCACCTGCCAGCTTGTCACACCTTCGGCCATGGCGATGCGATGACGCGTGTCGTCACGTTGCGCAGTCTCGGCAAAGCCTTCGGGAACGTCATCACCCAAGGTAAAGCGTAATTTTTCCTCGGTGCGTTCTGTTGCTGGGTCCATTTCGCGTAGCTCGACCGTGGTTGAGGCAATCCCGATACGGTACACAACTTCGGTTCCACAGGTATTCGCGCCACCACGGGTCAAGATGTCGGTAATTTCGGCCATTGACGCCCCTTGCGGGATCAAAAAGCTGCCTGCTTTCAACTTGCTGGACTTGCCTTCGTATTCTGCACCAATCCGCATGAAGGATGCGTTCGCAACCACGCCTCGTGCAGCCAAATCATCCGCGATGGAGCGGAACTTTGATCCAGGCGCAACACGCATACACGTCGCTTCGGACAAGGGTCCTTCTTTGGTGTATTGGGTCTTACCCCAAATGCCCGCGACCCCAATCGCAAGAAGCATCAAAATAAGAAACGTTAATGCATTCGAGGCAAGGCTGCGCCACATTACGAAACCTTACCCAACAACAACGATGCGTTCGTGCCGCCAAAACCAAACGAATTTGACAAGGCATAGTTTATTTCGCGTT
>RGAJ01000142.1 GCA_009920225.1 Paracoccaceae bacterium | reverse complement strand
AGGATGCTATGCTAGCGGAAAATGCAGGAAAAGCGCATGCAAAAACCATTTGAGGGCGCGATCAGTGAATTCTACAACACTGCCGCACCTGACACGATAAAAGCCGCGATTGCAGGCGCTAAAAAAAGTGACGTCCTAAGCCCCGAATTTCCCTATGCAAAAGAGCTGGGCAAAGACGCTTACCAAACACATATGGATTTGCTTCAACTTGAATTGGCGAAATTTCACAACTGGGTTCGCACCACAGGTCGACGCGTGGCCATTGTGTTCGAAGGGCGCGATGCTGCAGGGAAAGGCGGGACAATCGCGCGGCTTCGTGCCAATCTGCCGCCCCGGTCCACCAAAGTGGTCGCACTGTCCAAACCAACTGAATCCGAGGCAGGGCAATGGTATTTCCAACGCTACATCCTTCACCTGCCCACAGCAGGCACAGTTTCGATTTTTGACCGCAGTTGGTATAATCGTGGCGTTGTGGAAAAGGTCTTTGGCTTTTGCTCTGACGAACAAAGACGCAAGTTTTTCGATCAGGTGGTGCCCTTTGAACAAATGGTGCATCAAGACGGCGTAGATATCATCAAACTTTGGCTCAGTGTCGGACAAGCGGAACAATTGCGCCGCTTTTTGGACCGCGAATCTGATCCGTTAAAGCAATGGAAATTGTCCTCTATCGACGTGAAGGGTCTTTATAAGTGGGATGATTACACCTCTGCGATTGATGAAACCCTGTCAAAAACGCACCACGCCGATGCCCCATGGATCATCGTGCGTTCCGATGACAAGCGCCGCGCGCGTATTGCGGCGATCCAGCAAATCTTGACACGCTTTGAGTATATGGGCCGCGACGACGACGCCATTGGCGCGATTGATGCAAAGATCACCGCCGGCCCCGAGGTTTGGAATGGCTAAACGCGGCTATCATCACGGCAATCTGCGCCAAGCCCTGGTCGAGGCCGCGTTGGATTTGATCCGCGCCAAGGGGCCAACGGGCTTTACCCTGTCCGAGGCCGCGAAACAGGCGGGCGTAACCCCTGCGGCCGTGTATCGGCATTTTGAAGGTCGCGAGGATCTAATCGCAGAAGCCGCGCTGCAAGGGTATGAAATCTTTGCCGATCTGATGCAATACGCCTATGACAAAGGCCAACCTTCGGCGCTTGCCGCTTTTGATGCAACGGGGCGTGCCTATCTTGCGTTTGCACGTAAATATCCGGGCCATTATATTTCAATGTTCGAAAGCGGAATATCGGTCAATCGCACCCCCGCACTCGCCCAAGCAAGCCAAAAAGCGCGCGATGTTTTGGAACGCGCCGCAGAAGACCTATGCGCGCATATTCCGCCTGATCGCCGCCCACCTGCATCAATGTTTTCCGCCCATATTTGGGCGTTGTCCCACGGCTTGAAAGCGGCATCGGCGTGTATCTGCGGGGATTGGGCATTCTGGGCAAAGATCACTAGGGGGTACATATGGCATATGACATCGGGCTTGCCCAAATTCTTCGCGATGATTTGGCGGATGTGGCAGGCATCAGCGAAAAGAAAATGTTCGGCGGCCTGTGTTTTTTACTTTATGGCAATATGCTGTGCGGCGTTCACAAAGACGGTATGATGTATCGTGTTGGCAAAGATCACCATGATGCCGCTTTGGCGATTGATGGTGCGCATGATATGATGTTCACAGGGCGCAAAATGTCAGGTTTCATCGATGTTGACGCCGATGCCGTGGACGACGACGAAAAACGAAAAGCGTGGCTTGGGATGGCCTTCGATTTTGTGTCGAACCTGCCCGCGAAATAACGCTTATTCGGTTTCTTCGACAATCACCAAGTATCTGATTGAGGCATCTTTTGCGAACTGCAGCGCCGCTTGATATGCGGCACTGTCGTAACAGGCTTGCGCTGTTTCAAGATCGGGAAAGCGCACCACGACATGACGTTCAAACGCCTGTCCCTCAATGTGTACGGATGCGCCCCCGCGCGACAAAAACACGCCGCCGAAATTGGTGATGACCGGAACGGCGCGGATTGCATACTCTTTATATGCAACCGCATCCGTTACTGTCACATGCGAAATCCACAGCGCGGACATCAATTAGCCCAAGACCGCTTTGGCCGCTGCGATTGCGGCATCTGCGTTTTCCGCCGATGCACCGCCGCCTTGCGCCATGTCTGCGCGACCACCGCCGCCTTTTCCGCCCAATGCAGGAACAGCAGCACGCACCAGATCGACCGCAGAAACACTGCCTGTCAGATCATCGGTGACACCTGCGGCAACGGCAGCCTTGTCACCTGTATCGGCGATCAAAACAATTGCGGCCGAACCCAAACGGTTTTTATGTTCGTCAATCAACGAAGGCAGGTCTTTACCCGAAACCCCTGATAGGACTTGGGCGAAGAAGGGAACACCATTGATGGTTTCTGCCTCTTGTGCGGCACCTTGGCCCGCACCGCCGGCCATTGCCAATTCGCGGCGCAGCTGTGCAACTTCATTCGCCAATGCTTTACGTTCGTCCAACAGCGCTTTGACACGGGCTGGAACGTCCGATGCTTGGGCCTTTAATTCCGCGGCAACCGCATTCAGATTGGCCGCTTGCTGCGTCATATAAGACAGCGCCGCTGCCCCTGTAAGCGCCTCAAACCGGCGCACGCCTGCCGAGCTTGCGCTATCAGAGAGCGCGACGAATGCGCCGATATCGCCCGTTTGGCGCACATGCGTCCCGCCGCATAATTCCAACGAATAGGTGGTGCCATCATTGCCTTTGCCTGAACCGGCAAGTGTCCCCATAGAAACCACGCGCACTTCGTCGCCATATTTCTCACCAAAAAGCGCCTGCGCCCCCAAGGCGCGTGCATCATCTGGTGTCATAATACGGGTTTCAACGCGGGTATTTTGGCGGATAAATTCGTTAACTTCGGCTTCTACCTGACGAAGTTGTTCGGTGCTAAGCGCTTTTGAATGGCTGAAATCGAAACGCAGACGATCATCCGCGTTTAGCGATCCACGTTGTGCCACATGGTCCCCAAGCGCACGCCGCAATGCTTCGTGCAGCAAGTGCGTTGCCGAATGGTTCGCGCGAATGGCGCTGCGACGTGCATGATCAACCGACAAGGACGCGCCCTGCCCCTTGGCGATGGATCCGTCCGATACTGTTGCGAAATGAATAAAAACACCCGCCACTTTTTTCGTATCAGTCACCTGTGCAACGCCGGTTTCGGTTTTGATGACACCAGTGTCCCCAACCTGACCACCGCTTTCGGCATAGAACGGGGATTGGTTCAAAATGATTTGAACACTATCACCTGACTTTGCTTCGGACACTTGATCGGATCCGGAAACCAAGGTCAAAATTTGCCCCTCTGCGATTTCGGTGTCATATCCCAAGAAATCGGTCGTGCCGTGGCTGTCGGCAATATCAAACCAGATGGTTGCATCCGCCGCTTCGCCAGAACCAGACCACGCTGCACGCGCTTTGGCCTTTTGTTCCGCCATTGCGGTGTCAAATCCGTCGGTGTCGACAACACGACCCTTTTCTCGCAACGCGTCTTGCGTCAGATCGAGCGGGAAACCATAGGTATCGTACAGCTTGAACGCGGCCTCGCCCGGAAGAGCGGCAGCGTCGTCCAATTTTGACAATTCGTCATCCAGCAATTTCAAACCGCGGTCCAATGTTTGTTTGAAACGCGTTTCTTCTTGCAAGAGTGTTTCTTGGATCAATGCCTGTGCTTGTCCCAATTCAGGATAAGCCGCCCCCATCTGTGAAACCAATGCCGGAACCAGTTTGTGCATCACGGGATCTTTGGCCCCCAACAGATGGATATGGCGCATCGCGCGACGCATGATGCGGCGCAATACATACCCACGACCATCATTTGACGGCATAACACCATCCGCGATCAAGAACGAGGTTGAGCGTAAATGGTCCGCGATCACGCGGTGATGCGTCTTGCCCGGGCCGTCAGGATCAGAATGTGTGGCATTGGCTGATGCCTCAATAAGACTACGGATGAGGTCCGTCGAATAGTTATCATTTGTCCCCTGCAACAAGGCAGCGACACGTTCGATGCCCATGCCTGTGTCAATGGATTGATTTGGCAAGGCGATCATAGAACCATCTTCGAACTGTTCGTTTTGCATGAAAACGAGGTTCCAAATTTCAACGAACCGATCACCGTCCTCTTCTGGTGAACCGGGAGGGCCCCCCCAATATTTTTCTCCATGATCGAAAAAGATTTCGGTACATGGTCCACACGGCCCCGTGGGGCCCATCATCCAAAAGTTGTCGTTTGTCGGAATGCGAATGATCCGATCATCCGAAAGACCTGCCACTTTTTTCCAGATATTCGCAGCTTCGTCATCTGTATGATAAACGGTGACCAAAAGCCGATCTTTGGGAATATCAAATTCTTTTGTGATCAATTCCCACGCAAAGGGGATCGCGTCCGATTTGAAGTAATCGCCAAAGGAAAAGTTACCCAGCATTTCAAAAAATGTATGGTGACGCGCGGTATAGCCGACGTTGTCCAAATCATTATGTTTGCCACCGGCTCGCACGCATTTTTGCGAAGTGGTCGCACGTTTGTAATCGCGCGATTCAACACCGGTGAACAGGTTCTTAAACTGGACCATGCCCGAGTTGGTGAACATCAAAGTGGGGTCGTTCCGCGGAACCAATGGGCTTGACGGTACGATTTCGTGGCCTTGCTTCTCAAAGTAATTCAAAAAGGTCGACCGAATGTCGTTTAACGTGGGCATGAGGCGGCTCTTTTCCTTAAAACGTCTTTTCTTTGCATCTATACCGCTGTCCAAGTCTTGTCCACGGGGTTCACCGCATTCACGCAACAAAAAAGGGCGTATCACACGGATAACGCCCTTCTTTTTTCACATGAAACCGCGCTTACGCTTCCATGACATCTCCATCATCGCCGTCGCTCATTCCGAAATCCAGACCATGCGCCGCGCGAATTTTATCTTCGATATCCAATGCGACAGATTGGTTTTCACGCAGATAGTTCTTTGCGTTTTCGCGCCCTTGTCCGATGCGTTCGTCGCCATAGCTGTACCAAGCGCCTGATTTGTCGACGACCCCCGCCTTGACCCCAAGATCCAACAGTTCGCCTGTCTTGGAAATGCCCTCGCCGTACATGATATCAAATTCGACTTGTTTAAAGGGTGGCGCAACTTTGTTTTTCACCACCTTGACGCGCGTTTGGTTGCCGACCACCTCATCGCGATCTTTGATGGCCCCGATGCGGCGGATATCCAACCGAACCGAGGAATAGAACTTCAACGCGTTCCCGCCCGTTGTGGTTTCAGGGCTTCCGAACATGACGCCGATTTTCATGCGGATTTGGTTGATGAAGATGACCATACATTTCGATTTGCTAATCGATCCAGTCAACTTGCGCATCGCTTGGGACATCAAACGGGCTTGGACGCCGACACTGCTGTCGCCCATATCACCTTCTAGTTCCGATTTGGGTGTCAATGCCGCGACTGAGTCAACCACAACCAAGCTGA
>RGAJ01000141.1 GCA_009920225.1 Paracoccaceae bacterium | reverse complement strand
TCCTGCATGGATAAGATGAAAGTCTGAAACAGACAAAACCAAAGGCATTTTCAGATGACAGGTTTGGATATGAAAGACATGACTTTTGGCACGGCGCCAGATGGGTCAAATGTTCTGCGGTGTCGTATTTCAAATGGGGGCACAACGGCGTCAATTCTGACATGGGGTGCGACGTTACAAGATTTTCGATTGGCTCACATTGGGCATTCTTTGGTGCTTGGGGGCACACGTTTCGAAGACTATCTTGACCATTACAAATACTTTGGCGCAATAGTGGGCAGGGTTGCCAATCGCATTGCAGATGGTCGTGCGGAATTGGCGGGCGCGCTGCTGAGTTTGGATAAAAACGAAAATGGCAAAACATATTTGCATGGTGGTTTCATAGGGTCGGGTGAACGTAACTGGACATTGGAACATGTTGACGAAACATCGTGCGAAATGTCCTTGTGTATGCGGGATGGGGAAGCAGGGTTTCCAGGCAATTTAACCTTGAGTGCAAACTATTCGATCGATGACGACGGTGCGTTGTGTTTGCGGATCATGGGGCGCACAGACAAAACAACCTTTTGCAGTCCCGCGCATCATTCCTATTGGAATTTGTCAAATGAAACAGACATTTGCGACCATTTTTTGTGGATCGATGCAGATGCGTATTCGCCAATTGATGACGACAAAATCCCATTGGGTGCGCCGGCTCATGTGTCTGGGACACGGTTTGATTTCACCACGCGTCGCGTCATAAAGCAAGAAAATGACCAAGTTTTGGATCATAATTTCTGTCTCAACACGGCAGGAGAATTTAGAAAAGTTTGCGTTCTGTCAGCCAAAAATTTGCAACTGATCGTCGAAACAGATGCGCCCGGATTGCAAGTCTATGATGGGGACCACCTTGATATCGTTGGGACGCAGACGCACAGTGGAAAACCCTATAAACGCAACGCAGGTTTGGCGATTGAGCCGCAAAATTGGCCCGATGCCCCAAATAACCCCAATTATCCAAACATTATTTTGCACCCTGAGGACGTTTTCACTCAGACCTCTCGGTGGCGTATAACGGAGGTAGGCAGCACATGACGTTCGTACCCGCAAAATGGCCTCGTAAGTTGCGCAGTCAGAAATGGTATGGCGGCACTTCACGTGACACGATTTATCACCGTGGGTGGTTAAAAAATCAGGGCTATCCCGACGATATGTTCGACGGGCGCCCCATTATCGGGATCCTAAATACGTGGTCGGACTTAACGCCCTGCAACGGTCACCTGCGTGAATTGGCCGAAAAGGTGAAAGCAGGGGTTTGGGAAGCCGGCGGATTTCCCGTCGAGGTGCCCGTATTTTCGGCCTCGGAAAATACATTTCGCCCAACCGCAATGATGTTCCGAAATTTGGCAGCCATGTCGATCGAAGAACAAATCCGAGGCCAACCCATCGATGGCGCGGTGTTGATGGTGGGCTGTGATAAAACCACCCCATCGCTTTTGATGGCCGCCGCGTCAACCGATATCCCGTCGATTGTTGTTACAGGGGGCCCGATGCTGAATGGCATGTTCCAAGGCGAAGCCGTGGGCGCGGGGACGCATCTTTGGCGATTTTCAGAAGCCGTAAAAGCGGGCGAGATGACGCAAGACGAATTCCTGAATGCCGAGGCTGCGGTCACGCGATCTTCGGGGACATGTAACACAATGGGAACAGCATCTTCGATGGCGTCAATGGCAGAAAGCCTTGGTATGGCGCTGTCCGGAAATGCAGCTATTCCAGCTGTGGATGCACGCCGCCGCGTGATGGCACAGCTTTCGGGTCGGCGGATTGTGCAAATGGTCAAGGATGATCTCAAGCCATCCGATATTTTAACGCGGAATGCCTTTGAAAATGCGATCCGAACCAATGGGGCTGTGGGGGGCTCAACCAATACCGTTGTGCATATGCTTGCGATTGCAGGTCGGGTTGGCGTTGATCTGAGCTTGGCCGATTGGGATGCCTGTGGCCGCGACGTGCCCACAATCGTAAATTTGCAACCTTCTGGAAAATACCTGATGGAAGAATTCTTTTATTCAGGGGGGCTTCCTGTTGTCTTGAAACGCTTGGGCGATGCGGGATTGTTGCACAAGGATGCGTTGACCGTGTCGGGCAATCCGATTTGGGATGATGTGTGCGATGTCAAATGTTGGAACGATGACGTTATTCGAACGGTTGACAATCCTCTTACGGCCCAAGGGGGCATCGCCGTGCTGCGCGGCAATCTTGCCCCCAATGGCGCGGTGATCAAGCCATCGGCCGCGACCAAATCCTTGATGAAACACCGCGGTCGCGCGGTCGTCTTTGAGGATATTGATGATTACAAAGCGCGGATAGAAGACGACGCCTTGGACATTGACGAAACCTGCATCATGGTTTTGAAAAATTGCGGTCCCAAAGGGTATCCCGGCATGTCCGAGGTCGGCAATATGGGATTACCGCCCAAAGTTTTGAAAAAAGGCATCACCGATATGATCCGCATTTCAGACGCGCGGATGTCTGGTACCGCCTATGGCACCGTGATCTTGCATACCGCGCCCGAGGCGGCGGCGGGCGGCCCCCTTGCGGTTGTGCGAAATGGGGACATGATCGAAGTCGATGTTGCCGCGCGGCGATTGCATTTGGATATATCGGATGCCGAGTTGGCGCAGCGTCTGGCCGATTGGGTGCCAACCCATGACAGCGCGGTGTCAGGCTATGCATGGTTGCACCAAACACATGTGGGGGGTGCGGACACGGGGGCAGATTTGGAATTCCTGAAAGGGTGTCGTGGCAATGACGTCGGGAGGGATGCGCATTGATGGGCATCGCTCTGGTCGGGATTGGCAAGATTGCCCGCGACCAACATATCCCCGCAATTCACGGGTCTGGTTCATGGTCTTTGGCGGCTGCGGTGTCCCGCAATGCGTCTGTCGAGGACATCGACACATACACTGATTTCCACCAGATGCTTGCGCAGCGGCCAGACATTCGCGCGGTGTCTTTGACGATGCCGCCGGTGCCTCGGTTTGAATATGCGATGGCGGCGTTGCAATCGGGCCGCCATGTTATGTTGGAAAAGCCCCCTGGTGCCACGGTATCAGAATGTCAGGTTTTGTTAGAGACTGCGCGAGAAAAGACATGGCATTCGCGCATGGCCGAAATGGTGCCCGCTGCCAAGATTTGGCTGCGTGGCAAAAAGATCAAACACCTTGACATCATTTGGAAAGAAGACGTGCGTCGATGGCATCCCAACCAAGATTGGATTTGGCAGGCGGGGGGGTTGGGTGTCTTTGATCCCGGTATCAATGCGCTGTCCATTATGACCGAAATATTGGCAGACCCCGTGCATGTGACACAGGCGGTGTTAGAAATCCCAGAAAATAAAGACTGCCCAATCGCGGCCGAACTGCGCTTTGCCCACCCGCATGGTGCCCATGTGCATGCCGTGTTCGACTGGCGCCAATCTGGGGAACAGATTTGGACGATTGACATCGAAACCGATGGTGGCCACTTGACCCTTTTCGATGGGGGCGCACGGATGGTCGTGGATGGCCAAGCCTTTGCATCGGGTGACACGCCGCTGCATGGCGAATATCCACGCCTTTATGCAAAATTTGCCGAGCTGGTCAGCGACGCGCAGAGCGAGCTGGACCTTTCCCCATTGCAACATGTGGCGGATGCGTTTTTAATTGGGCGTCGCGTGATCACCGATCCGCATTATGAGAGCTAGAAAGATAACAATATGACACAGCCAATCACTGGTATCCTCCCCGTTGTTCCAACCCCATTTCACGACGATGGATCACTTGACCTAGACGGCGTGCGGCGCGTTTTGGACTGTACGATTGACCAAGGTGTCGACGCGATTTGTATCTTGGCCAATTATTCTGAACAATTCGTGCTATCGGACCAGGAACGCCATGATGTGATGCAGGTGTCTTTGGAACATGTCGCGGGGCGGGTTCCGATGATCGTGACCGTCAGCCATTATTATACGGGGATCGTGACAGAACGCGCCAAGGCCGCACAGGCGATGGGCGCAGATATGGTGATGATGATGCCACCCTATCATGGCGCAGGGCTGCGCGCGGATGACACAGGAATATTTGAACATTACCGCGCGGTGTCAGATGCCATTTCAATCCCGATCATGGTGCAAGACGCGCCCATTTCAGGGGTACAATTATCCGTTCCTTTGCTTGCGAAAATGGCAAAAGAAATCGCGAATGTGAGCTATTTCAAAATGGAAATGCCCTTTGCTGCGGATAAGCTGGCGGCATTGATCGACGCGGGCGGTGATGACATTTTAGGCCCGTGGGACGGGGAAGAGGCCGCGACTTTATTTGCCGATCTTGAGGCGGGGTGCACCGCGACAATGACCTCGGCGCTGCAGTGTGAACATATTCGTCCCATCGTCACCAATTACTTGAACGGGGAAGTCGATGCGGCATTCAAACAATGGCAATATTGCTTGCCTTTAATCAATCATGAAAACCGTCAATGTGGATTGCGCGCGACCAAAACCGTGATGAAAGAGGGGAGTGTTATCGCGTCCGATCACGTCCGTCATCCACAAAAACCAATGAGCCCACGTACACGGGATCGTCTGTTATCATTGGCGCGGGACATGGATTTGATTTCGCTAAAATGGGGAAAATAGGCCAGAATTGATCCCCCGGATTCGCGGGAATTTTTACGCCATTTAAGTTTATGTTATCAATGTCTTATCTGGTGCAGCGCAGCGTAAGAATATTAATTGAGCAGTCTGACCCAAAGTGGATGGCCTTTTGCTCCACACCGGTAACGCATCATAGCCCATGTGTTGCATATCGGTGACTCTACGCAAGAAGTCTATTTTCAAGACTCGGAGAGAATCGGGAATGATCGTATTTTCCAATTCTTGGAGGAGATATCATGTTTGCTTACAGTGATGACGGACAACATTTCTTAGGTTGTAGAGTGAACACCTTTGGAAAAGTGCAGGTGGTCTACGATTATGAGGGTGCCAAGCACAAGGTGTATGATGTTGAAACGCCTAATGTCACAAGTTCAGTAGTGTTTGATGCTATCAAGGATGCCGTAAAGCAACGACGTGTTATGCCAGCGGTATTTGCCGCATTGTCATCGCAAAATATTCACTTGCGAGAATCTGCATAATCTTCCAACTTAAAAGTCTGCTGCCATAACACCCGCCAAGTGCGGAAAATTAGGTATGCGACCACGATGAGATTAGCCTTTGAAAAAACACCGGTTATCAATCTCGAAGTTGATCTCAAGAAAAAGGGGATCAGCATAGGAGATGATCTGACTTTGGTTCAAGCAGATAAAGGCGACTTTTTTCTTTATTTTCAGCCAAAGCAGAGTTTGCTGTCTCGTGTCTTCATAAATAAGCGTCCAAAACGCCTGGGGCAGTTAGAAGCCGAAGTATCTGTCAATCTAGCTGTCAATTTAGATCACAAAAACCATGTGCGAATTAGAGTTGTAGATGCCATGCCTAAGCATCTCTCAAAGGATGGCACCGACAGT
>RGAJ01000015.1 GCA_009920225.1 Paracoccaceae bacterium | reverse complement strand
ACGGTTTTTCCGTCCTTTTTGTAACACCAATAGGTCCAACCATTACAGCTTGGCGCGCCTTCAAGTTTCGCACCCACTTGGTGAATCGACCCCTTGATGTCGGCACCAATCAACGTGCCATCTGCGCGCACTTTGGCCTTGTAACGACCATTCATTGACCACAGCTCTTCGCCTGGACGCAACATACCGCGTTCAACCAATTGGCCAAACGGAACACGCGGTTCAGCGCGTTTGGATGTGGTCACGGCCAATGCTTCGCTGTCGAATTTACGCACAGTTTTCAATCGTTTTTCTGCAACCTTGCGATAGGCATCTTCGCGTTCAATTCCGATAAAGTTACGGCCTAACATTTTGGCAACGGCACCGGTTGTGCCCGTTCCAAAGAACGGGTCCAAGATCACGTCACCAGCGTTGGTCGATCCAACGATCACACGATGCAGCAGGCTTTCTGGTTTTTGGGTTGGATGCGCTTTGTCGCCATTGTCATCTTTCAACCGTTCATGACCATTGCAAATCGGCAAGACCCAGTCGGATCGCATTTGCACCCCGTCATTGAGCGATTTCAGCGCTTCGTAGTTGAAGGTATATTTCGCGGTCTCTGATTTCGACGCCCAAATCATTGTTTCATGGGCGTTTGTAAAACGCTTGCCGCGGAAATTCGGCATCGGGTTGGACTTGCGCCAAATCACATCATTCAAAATCCAATAGCCATGGTTTTGAAGCGCGGAACCGACGCGAAAGATATTGTGATAGGATCCGATAACCCAAATTGCGCCATTCGGCTTTAGAATGCGGCGCGCCGCCTTGAGCCATGCATTGGTGAAATCGTCATATGCTTTGAAGCTATCAAATTGGTCCCACGCATCATCCACGGCATCCACTTTGGAATTGTCGGGGCGATGCAAATCACCTTTTAGCTGTAGATTGTATGGGGGATCCGCAAAGATCAGATCAATCGAATTCTCGGGCAGCGCGTTCATCACGTCGATGCAATCGCCAGCCAAAATACTATTTAACGGGAGCGCGGGCGCCCCTTTCGTTTTGGATACAGTCATTTTCTTGCCTCAATAAAATTGGCGCATTTGTGCGCTCTCATTTGTCTCATAGAATGAGTCAAAGCTGATTCGAGGTCAATTTCTTTTTTGAATCAAAGGATTAATTATTTTTCTTGATACAAGATATTGTGTACGGGCTTGAAGGAACGTCTATGATGTGGGGTCACGCCTAGTTTTAGCATCGCCTCTTGATGCTGTTGTGTCGGATAACCCGCGTTTTTGGCCCATCCATACCCCGGAAATTCAGCGTCAAGCTGTTCCATGATGCGGTCGCGTGTTATTTTTGCAACAATAGACGCGGCTGCGATCGACACAGATTTTGAATCGCCCTTCACAATACACCTGTGTTCGAGGGTCAAATCCCGCGGTGCCCGATTTCCGTCGATCAAAACATATCCAATATCATCCCCCAAATCCGCAAGTGCACGCATCATGGCAAGATGACTGGCGTTTAGAATATTGATGTCATCAATTTCTTGGACAGTGGCATGACCAATCCCCACACGGGCAGAATTCAGGATATCTTCGAACAGGGCTTCGCGTTTTTTCAGACTAAGCTTTTTGGAATCGTCTAATCCATCTGGAATAGCGGTTGGATCCAAAATGACAGCGGCCGCGGTAACAGGGCCACACAATGGCCCGCGCCCGACTTCGTCAACGCCCGCGACATTCATGTAACCGCGCGACATCGCATCTTGTTCAAAGGCGTAATCAGGCATCCGAGTGTCCGCGCAGGGCGTGGTCCATATCGGCGATCAGGTCGTCAATATGTTCGATCCCAATTGACAAACGCAACAGATTTTCGGGAATACCCGTGTGCGGTTCTATCGTATGCCGATGTTCCACAAGGCTTTCAACCCCGCCCAATGACGTCGCGCGCTGGAACACCTGCAGACGACCCAGAACATCCAAAGCTGTCTGCCGATCGCCCCGCACCAACACCGACATTAAATACCCATAGCCCCCCTGCATTTGCTGGGTCGCGATGGCGTGATATGGGCTTGATGGTAAACCGGGGTAAAAAACATCTTCGACCAAGGGATGGTTTAACAAATAGGTGGCAAGACGCAAGGCGTTGTCACACATCGCGCCAAGGCGCAAAGGAAACGTCCGCAAGGACCGCAACAAAAGCCATGCTTCAAACGGTCCAATGATTGCGCCCCCCGTTGCCCGATGTTGCGCCAACCGCGCCCAACGATCATCCAACTGTGCCGTCAGCGTGACACCGGCGATGACATCAGAATGACCGTTCAAGGCCTTAGTCGCCGAATGCACGACCAAATCCGCGCCCAATTCCAAGGGGCGCGTCAAAGCGGGCGTTGCCGCCGTGCTATCGACCACCAAATACGCGTTTGGAAAACGCCTGCGCATATCTGCAATATCCACGACCTTAAGCCATGGGTTCGACGGTGTCTCGACAAAGACAAGCGCGGGATCAAAGGCGGAAATCCGATCCAAATCGGAACCATTCGCGGCGTCCACTTCGACCAGCTCATGACCTTGCTCTTCACAAAACTGGCGCACCCAAAACGTTGTTCCCCAGTATATACCCGACTGTACCACGATGCGGCTTCCGATTGGTAATATCCTGAAAACTGCCGAAATCGCCGCCATTCCCGAAGGCCAAAGAAGGGCCGCCGCCGCAGACTCCATCTGCGCCAAAACGGCTTCGGCTTGTCGTACCGTATCGTTTTGGTCGCGCCCATAGACATTTGCGGGATCCATCAGCTGATTATTTGAGTCACGTCGATATGTGGTCGATGTTCGCAAAAGCGGCGAAATTTCCGCCGCGACTTGGCTGGGCTCTAAATGCGCAGCGCGCGTTTCTAAGTGATGTTTTGGCGTCATGACCGACCTATGAACAAAAGCTTTCGGAGCTAAACCCTATGCGCCTGCCAAACCAGACTCAAGCGCGATTTCTGCGCATATCTTGTGAAACAAGGCATAAATACAATGCATTTGGTGACCCCGGCAGGATTTGAACCTGCAACCTGCCCCTTAGGAGGGGGCTGCTCTATCCAGTTGAGCCACGGGGCCATTGGGTCCTTTTAAATTGCCATGGTCAAAATGTCATTAGTGGGGGAAAAATTTTTATACCAAGCAGATGCTTGATTAACCTAGGCGTACTGGTCTAAATTCAAGAAAATAGATCAAGGACTTCCCACGTGACAAAAAATACGCATCGCCCGCTTACCTTGCGAGATGTATCAGAGGCATCGGGCGTTTCGGAAATGACCGTCAGTCGCGTCTTGCGCGGCCGTGGTGATGTATCTGCCACCACCCGCGACAAGGTTTTGCAAGCGGCCAAGGAACTCGGATACGTCCCCAATAAAATTGCCGGCGCCTTGGCAAGCCAGCGTGTGAACTTGGTTGCTGTCATCATTCCGTCCATGTCGAACATGGTTTTTCCCGAGGTGATGACAGGCATAAATTCGGTTCTTGAAGGGACAGAATTACAACCGGTCGTGGGGATTACCGATTACCTTCCGGAAAAGGAAGAACAGGTTTTATACCAAATGCTGTCGTGGCGGCCCTCTGGCGTGATTCTGGCCGGTCTTGAACATTCCGAAGCGTCCTGCGCAATGCTGCGCAGTGCAGGCATTCCTGTCGTAGAAATCATGGATGTGGACGGCACACCCATTGATACAGCCGTTGGCATTTCGCACCGTCGTGCGGGGCGCCAAATGGCGCAGGCCATTTTAAAGGCGGGGTATAAAAAGATCGGCTTTATGGGCACAAAGATGCCATTGGATCACCGCGCGCGCAAACGGTTTGAAGGGTTCACCGAAGCCCTTGCCAAAGCCGGAATTGAGGTCAGCGATCAAGAGTTTTATTCAGGCGGATCGGCCTTGGCAAAAGGTCGTGATATGACCAAAGATATGTTGGAACGCACCCCTGATCTGGATTTTTTATACTATTCAAATGACATGATCGGAGCGGGCGGGTTGCTGCATCTGCTGGAAAAGGGCATTAATATCCCCCAAGATATCGGGATGGCAGGGTTCAACGGTGTTGACCTGTTGGATGGGTTGCCCCTGCAATTGGCCACGATGGATGCCTGCCGCAAAGAAGTCGGCAAGATCGCGGCGCAAATTATTGCCGATCGCGTCATTCACGGGACCGAGAACAGCGAAAAGATCATCGAATTGACGCCAAAGCTGAACCTTGGCGCAACCTTGCGTGATCCACAATAGATCGGGCGATGCGGTTCAAACGCTATGCGATATACCATCTTCCGATCGGTGACTTTCACGAATTGGGCAGCGCATGGTTGGGATGGAATAACCGGTTGGGCACGCATTGCGTTCCCACGCTTGGCCAAGATTGGATCGTCGAAAGACCAAAAAAATACGGATTTCATGCGACAATTAAGGCCCCTTTTCGGATTGCCGATGGGTGCAGTGAACGCGATCTGATTGATGCATTCGATACCTTTTGCCAATCTACAGCACCCATAACGACAGGTGCTTGCAATCTGCGTCGCATTGGCCGTTTTTTGGCAATTACACCAACTGACCCACTGTCGGATTTGAATGACTTGGCGGCGCGCAGTGTCAAATATTTTGATGCCTTTCGCGCGCCCTTGGAACAAGACGACATTGATCGTCGCCGTAAATCACGGCTCACACCTGACCAGGACGCATTGATGTTGCGCTGGGGATATCCGTTTATTTTCGAGCATTTCAAATATCACTTAACGCTCACAGGCCCCTTGCCTGCCGAACAGATTTATACCGTAGAAAACAGCGCACAGAACGTCTTTCACCGTTTTTTGAAGGGCGCGTATGGGATCAATTCCTTATCCTTAATGGGTGAAGATATAGATGGATATTTTCACGAGGTACAAACGAGACAGCTCGCGCAGACTGCATAAAAAAAGGCCCCGTATGGGGCCAATTCGTTTATGAACTTAAACGCTGAATTTGTTCTTTTAATCGAAGCTTTTGTTTCTTGAGGTCAGAGATATATAAATCATCGGTGCTTGGGGATCGGAGTGCTTCTTCAATTTTTGAAGATAATGCTTCATGCTTCTTTTTCAATTCATGAACATGAGTAAGAACGCTCATAGTAGACCTCCTTGAGTGTTGTTCTCATAGTGCACCACAAATTTTTAAATCTGTCACGCTGCAGGTGCAAAATCGGATCAAAATAATAATGAAAAATCTAAATTCATTGTCCAGATGCACACCAATTGGTCATAGCGTGACCATGACGCAAGACATCAATCATCTGCCGAGTATAGTCTTTTTGCGTATCATTATGGCTTTCGCCATCGTGCATAAGAATCGGCGCCATTAACCTGGTCGCAGCACGACCGCCTTTGCGCATATGTACGATGACAAGGTTCGCATCCCGCCCCATGCGCGGCTGAATCGGGGTGATCACCACGCTGCCGCAGCTGGCAGGAATGGCACCCAAAAGTGCGGTCAACCGATCCGCACGAAAGATGAAATGTGCGTATCCCTTTGGCGCCAGTCGCTTTGCCGCTTGGGTGGTCCAGTGATGCAGCGCAGTCCCTTCGCCCATCGCGCGTTCACGCCCGGCATCGCGCGCGGACGTGCTGGTTGCACGGTCAAAATAAGGGGGATTTGCGATGACATGATCAAAGCTTTGCTGCCGCACATCCAAGGGCATTTGTTCCAAATCAGCCGTCACGACTGTCATATCAATGCCGTTTGTACGTGCATTTTCACGCGCCAGATCGGCATAGTCGGGCTGAATTTCGATCCCAGTTATGGACACGCCAGACACCCGTCGCCCCAATGCCAAGGATGCAACGCCCACACCACAGCCCAATTCCAACACCGTTTGCCCCGCTTCCGCAGCAACCGAGGCTGCCAACAAAATAGGGTCAACACCCGCGCGATAGCCGTTCAAAGGTTGTTTGATTTGCAGTTGACCGCCCAAAAAATCATCGGTCGTGGTGTCCATCATTCAGACAATTCCATGGCAAGCCCCGCATCGGTAATCAACTGAACGGCGTCGTCATATTCATCATCGGCCACCATGATGCGCCGCGGCAAAATACCCAATGATCCATCAAGCACACTCATATTTACGTCCAGTTCAAAGGTCGCTATACCTTCGGCATCCAAGATCGCTTGGATATGGGAAATAGTCACAATATCAGTGGTGCGGATCAACTGTTTCATATGGTTTTTCTACGCATACACGGATCAATTGTCGATAGACAAAGGAGGCACCGAGGTCATTGGGTCAGTCTGATAACAAGCCACACGAACAGCTTGCACAGCTTTTGGCAGCGGATATGGACGCGGTAAACGCGCTTATTCAAACGCGTATGGCCTCAAAACACGCCCCTCGGATCCCAGAAGTGACTGCGCATTTGGTCAACGCAGGCGGCAAACGTTTACGCCCTTTGTTGACGCTGGCCTGTGCGAAACTGTTTGACTATGCCGGCCCGTATCATGTGCATTTGGCGGCAACTGTCGAATTCATTCATACCGCGACGCTGTTGCATGATGACGTTGTCGACGAAAGCGCACAGCGCCGTGGTCGACCGACCGCAAACCTTTTGTGGGACAATAAATCGTCGGTTTTGGTGGGGGATTATCTGTTTTCGCGGTCTTTCCAATTGATGGTGGAAACGGGGTCGCTGCAGGTTCTGGACATCCTTGCAAACGCATCTGCCACAATCGCTGAGGGTGAAGTTCTGCAATTGACTGCGGCGCAAGACCTGCGCACCACCGAAGATATTTATTTACAAGTCGTGCGTGGAAAAACCGCCGCTTTGTTTTCGGCTGCAACCCAAGTGGGGGGCGTGATTTCAAACGCAAGCGACGCAGAATGTCAGGCGCTTTATGATTATGGCGACGCTTTGGGCGTTGCCTTTCAAATCGTGGATGATCTGTTGGATGTTGTGGGCGACACAAAAGCAACGGGTAAAAACGTCGGTGACGATTTCCGCGAACGTAAATTGACGCTTCCCTTGATCAAGGCAATCGCCGCCGCCGATGATCATGAAAAAGTGTTCTGGAAGCGCACCATCGAAAAGGGTGACCAACAAGACGGCGATCTGGAACACGCGATCAATTTGATGCACAAACATGGCGCAATCGACGCAACCCGAAACGATGCTTTGGCCTGGGCAAAACGCGCCCAAGATGCGCTTGCGACTTTGCCACAGGGTCAGATCAACAGTTTGTTGTCCAGTTTAACGCAATATGTCGTGGATCGTATTGTTTAAAATACATCCAAAATAGGTTGCCCCGTCGACACCCACCAATCGGGATGGGTGCGGTTAATGCGTGAGGCCGCCCGCAAACACGCGTCTTGGTCAGTGTAAATGCCAAAGCACGTGGCGCCCGAACCGGACATACGTGCCAACACGACGCTATCGGTTTGCGCAATGGACGTTATGACATCATGGATCACGGGAACCAAATTGATTGCAGCCGATTGCATATCGTTACGCTGTGCCCCGATCCAATTGAAAAAATTAGGTTCTGCGTCAACAAGGGCGGGGTTGTTTTTTTGCGATATGGCGCGAAAAACGTCGGGCGTATGCACACCAAGGCGCGGATTTACCAAAAGCAGGTGCATATTGGGACGCAATGGCATTTGCGTGATTGTTTCCCCAATCCCGCGCATGCGCATGACCCCATGCCCCATACACACAGGCACATCCGCACCAAGGCGAACCAAATCATGTGGCGCAGGAGGATTGATGTCGTAGAGACGGCACAAGCCCTTGATCGTTGCGGCGGCGTCGCTCGATCCGCCACCGATCCCCGACGCGGATGGCAAATTTTTGGTAAGGGTGATTTTGGCTGTCAAAGGTGTGCCAAGCCAATGCGACAGCCAATCAACCGCACGCAATACCAGATTAGTATTGTCCAACGGAACCTGATCGCCGAATGGGCCATCTGCCGCAAACTCGATCACATCAGACCGCGACACTGTGACAATATCGCCGTGATCCACCAAGACCACAATCGAATCCAGTTCATGATACCCATCATCGCGTTGCCCCGTGATATGCAGGGCAAGGTTCACCTTTGCAGGCGCAAGGACGCGGATCATTTTTGCACGGTTTGGGTTGTGGGATCTTCGCCTTCTTCGATGAGAACCTGATCCAATCCAACGTCGAGCTTGCGGCGGATGCGTTCAATCTCTTTTGGTTCGGGATCAAACGACAGCGCTCGGCGCCATTGAAATTCGGCCTCGCGCTTGCGCCCAACCGCCCAATAGGCATCGCCCAAATGATCGTTCACGATGGGGTCAATCGGCATCAACTCTGCAGCCCGTTCCAGATGCGGCACCGCCTCTTGGAATTGGCGTAATCGAAATTTTGCCCAACCAAGGCTGTCGATAATGTATCCTGCGTCAGGGCTTTGTTCGACGGCCACGCGGATCATTTCAAGCGCTTCGTCCAAATCTTCGTTCTTTTCAACCATCGAATACCCAAGGTAATTGAGCACCTGCGGCTGATCTGGGTTTAACTCAAGCGCCTTGCGAAAATCTGCTTTGGTGTTTTCCCAATCATCCAAATTCGAATGAACAATCCCGCGCGCATAATAAATGCGCCATGACGCGCCATTGCCCTTTTCAAACAGATCGATTGCACTGTCATAGGCAACTTTGGCTTCGTCATTCCGATCCGCACGGCGCAGTGCATCGCCCAAGGCCGCATAGCCCAAGGGAACATCAGGATAGACGCGCACCAACTGTTCCAACGCCTCAATCGCGCCGTCTTTGTTTCCCGCTGCAATCATAGCATCAAACCGGCCCAATTCAGCCGCATAGAATTTGGGATGCGCAGGTGGAATTTTCCCGTATTCGCGCGCAGCCAGTTCATTTTGGCCCAAATCCGCCAACATCGCCGCCGAAATGAAATTTGAATCAACATCCGTGCCCTTTAAGAACTCTGCCAATCGCGCATAGATCAAGGAATAGAGCGGTTCAGATTCAGACGTTACAAAAGACGCGATGGAATAAAAGACTTCGGACATGCCTTGCGAAATATCAGTCGGCAAAATCACATGATCGAGCGTCCCAGACACAAGGTCAGCGCGTATTTTTTGCAGTTCAGGGTCAGCTGTCAACGTATAGGTATCATCAAAAGCCTGTAGCGCGAGATCGCTTTTCCCTTGTTCCACCAACAGCTTTAGCCGTGTGAGAAACGCGCGTGTCCCAATCCCGCGGAAAAAAATATCAATCCCTTCGAGCAAGGGCAGCGCGGCATCAAAATCGGACACGGCCACAAACATCATCGCTTTGTGGTATTGGGCAAATTCGTCCAACCGTTGATCGGTGGAAAACCCATCAAACAAGGCCGCTGCGCTTTCGACGTCACCCGTGCCGGCGACGGCCCATGCTTCGATCAGTCGGTTCACCATGGAATTGACATCAATCGTTTCGCCCAATGCCACGATGATATCGTCAAACCGGCTATTCGCAATCATGTCAGACAAAAGCACCATATCTGCAATTTGGCTGTCGGCGCCGTTTTCTGCAAAGACCTGAGCCACAGGAATGGCATCGCCAATTTGTCCCAGCGCAATATAGGACATAATCAGGTTTTCAAGAGATGTCTGATTTTGTGCATCGAACCCAAGGACCCGCGCATTATAATCAGACGCGACCGAAAATTCATTGAGCATGCTTGCCTGACGGCCCGCAAGATACGCGCCAGACGATCCATCTGCAAAGAGAGGCTGACAAAAAGTTCCTGCTGCGACGGCGGCTAAAACAATCGTTTTAATCACGAAAGTGCCCTTTGTTTTGGTGTTTATCCAAACCTAGTCGGTTCGACACGATAAAGCAATGCTGGGCACAGGAAATCTATGCCCAGCATCCATGAAACGCATGCCCAAATCGGTCGATTACATATTTGGGTAATTCGGACCGTCGCCACCTTGGGGGGTGACCCAAGTGATATTCTGGCTTGGGTCTTTGATATCACAGGTCTTACAATGCACACAGTTCTGGAAGTTAATGACAAAACGTGGCTCTGCGCCCTCTTCTTCGACAACTTCGTATACACCTGCGGGGCAATACCGCTGTGCGGGTTCTGCGTATTTCGCAAGGTTCACAGCGATTGGAACGTTTGGATCCGTCAACCGCAAATGCGCAGGCTGGCTTTCTTCGTGGTTGGTCATTGAAAATGACACGTTGGTCAAACGATCAAAGCTGAGCTTGCCATCAGGTTTTGGATAATCGATTGGCTGATGCATGCTGGCGGGTTGCGTTGCCTCTGCATCGGTTTTGCCATGTTTCAACGTTCCGAAAAGCGAGAATTTGAAAATGCTTTGGAACCACATGTCAAATCCGCCCAACGTCAAGCCACCCAATGGACCAAAACGGCCATTCAAAGGCGCCACGTTGCGCACGGTTTTCAAATCTTTACCAATCACGCCTTCGCGCAAAGCGGTGTCGTAATCTGCCAAAACATCGCCTTGGCGACCCGTTTTGATTGCGCGATGCGCGGCTTCGGCAGCTTCGATTCCGGAATGCATTGCGTTGTGGTTGCCCTTGATCCGCGGAAGGTTCACCAACCCGACCGAACATCCCAACAGCGCCCCACCCGGGAAGGCGGATTGCGGGATAGATTGGAACCCACCTTTGGTCACAACACGCGCACCATAGGCCACCCGCTTGCCACCCTCTAGAAGTTTCGCGATTTTCGGATGATGCTTGAACCGTTGGAATTCCATATACGGATATAGATGCGGGTTTTTATAGTTCAGATCGACGATATAGCCCACGTAAACTTGGTTATTGTCCAGATGATAGACGAAAGAGCCGCCTGAATTTTTCCAACCCAAAGGCCATCCCATTGTGTGGGTGACTTCGCCTTCGTTGTGGTTTTCCGGTTTTACTTCCCAGATTTCTTTCATGCCGATACCGAATTTCGGCACGTCACAATTTGCAGCCAAATCATATTTCGCGATCAGCTGTTTGGCCAAGGATCCACGCGCCCCTTCGGAAAACAGAACGTATTTGCCATGCAATTCCATTCCAGGTTCAGTATCTGGGCCGATTGATCCGTCTTCTTCTAACCCAAATACGCCTGCAACGACGCCTTTGACTTCGCCGTTATCGCCATAGACGATTTCGGAACATGACATGCCTGGGAAAATTTCTACGCCCAATGCTTCGGCTTGCTCGGCCATCCAACGACAGACGTTGCCCATAGACACGATATAATTGCCATGATTGTTCATCAAAGGCGGCATCAACGCATTCGGAAGACGGATTTGACCCGCTTCGCCCAAGACATAAAAATTGTCTTCCTTGACGGGCACGTTCAATGGCGCGCCTTTTTCTTTCCAATCCGGCATCAAACGTGTCAAACCTGATGGATCCAAAACCGCGCCTGATAGAATATGCGCCCCCACTTCGGATCCTTTTTCAAGGACAACAACATTCAAATCTGCATCAAGCTGCTTCAAACGGATTGCCGCAGACAGGCCTGACGGCCCTGCCCCAACGATCACAACGTCATATTCCATCATCTCGCGTTCGATGTCGGACATTGGCGTATCTCCTTTAACCCTATACGTTCGTTTGCAACTGGTTACCCTGCCTTATTCCGCGTCGTCAATCATTACACGGCGTTATATAGCAGCAAAGCGGCATAAACTTGGCAAACATGCCGTCGTTGTTCATTGAAACAGCCAAGGACACCACACAGCGATGCAAATGGGCGTCAACCCCAAGAATTTCTTGCAAAAGCACGCGCAAAGCGATTGGGTAGATTGAACAGGCTTGTTTGGTCCGCTATCAGACAATAGATAAAAGAAAACGCATAACGATCACGGGAAGAAAATGGAAAAAATACCTATGACCCGCACGGGGCATACCGCATTAGAGGTAGAGCTTAAGCATCTTAAGTCGGTTGAACGTCCTGCAATTATTCAGGCGATTGCCGAAGCGCGTGAACACGGCGATCTTTCCGAAAATGCCGAATATCATTCCGCCCGTGAAAAACAAAGTTTCATCGAAGGCCGTATTAAAGAAATCGAAAGCATCATTTCATTGGCCGATGTGATCGATCCTACGACATTGTCCGGCGCGATAAAATTCGGAGCAACCGTGACCGTGGTTGACGAAGATACCGATGAAGAAAAGACATGGCAAATTGTCGGTGAATACGAAGCCAATATTGAAAAAGGTTTGTTGAATATCAAATCGCCAATCGCTCGTGCGTTGATTGGAAAAGACGAAGGCGACAGCGTCGAAGTCAACACACCTGGCGGTCAAAAATCTTATGAGATTTTGACAATCACCTATAAATAGGCCCATCTGATATGGCTGACGAAAAAGGGACAAAATCAACCCCGGCAGGGTTGTATTTGGCAACCCAAGGGCAAACCCCACAACGCGTGGAATGGTTGGGCATCGTCTTGGCCATTTTGTGGCTGTGCGTCAGCGGTTATATTCTGTTGTCCCCCTCGCCAAACGGGGCGGGGACACTTGTTTCGGTGTTGCTCATCTTTATGCCAGTCGCGATCTTGTGGTTGTCCGTGATGGTGATCCGAACGTCCAACAAGATGCGCACCGAAAGCCAAAAGTTGCAAATCGCGATTGAGGCGCTGCGCAAGGCCTATATCGATCAATCGAAAATGGGCGGCATTCCCGCGACCGAAGCATCGGTGACGCGCAAATTGGACAGTATCGCGGAATCACAACGCAAAACCGAAACCGCAATCGCGATGTTTACCTCAACCCGCCTTGCAGAGGCGCAAAATGCGCCAAAAACGGTTGTGGCACCTGCCCCGCAAGGGGAACACCAACCCGCCTTGGCGCTGGGTACGCCTGTTGAAGAATTGTCGCCGCCTTTGGAAAAAGCCGATTTTATTCGCGCGTTGAACTTTCCTGAAAATGCGAATGACGAAGACGGTTTCATCGCATTGCGGCGCGCCCTGAAAGATCGCTCAACCGCACAATTGGTCCAAGCGTCCCAAGACATCCTAACCCTTCTCAGCCAAGATGGGATTTACATGGATGACCTGCGCCCCGACATGGCGCGCCCCGAAATCTGGCGCCGCTTTGCCAAAGGGGAACGGGGGCGCACCATCGCGGCCTTGGGCGGCATTCGTGATCGATCCTCGCTTGCATTGACCAACGTGCGCATGAAAAAAGATCCGATTTTCCGCGATGCGGCCCATCATTTCCTGCGCCTCTTTGATCGAAGCTTTTCGAAATTCGAAGAAACCGCAACCGAAACTGACATCTCGGCCTTGTCAGAAACACGAACCGCCCGTGCATTTATGTTACTCGGTCGCGTCGCAGGAACATTTGACTAAGATTTTATTGGCTCAGGTCCTATTGGGTTGATAAACTGTCGAAAACCCAAGGGATTGCATTATGATCAAAATCTTTACTGCGCTTACTGCCTTCTGTCTGGCCACTCCACTCGTGGCCGCGCCCTGTGGCGGGACATTTTCAAACTTTGTCGCAGACCTAAAAACCGAAGCGCGGTCAAAAGGATATTCCGCACAAAGCGTTGAGTATTTCTTTTCAAACGCGCAACAGGATCCAAAAGTGATCAAGGCAGACAGGTCACAAGGCGTGTTCCAATTGCCATTCTTAGAGTTTTCCAGCCGCCTGATCAGCAGCCATCGCATGGATCATGGGGCAAAAAATTTGAAAAAATACGCCTCAACCTTTCAACGAATTGAACAGGAATATGGCATTTCGCGCGGTGTTCTCACCGCGTTTTGGGCCTTTGAAACCGATTACGGCGCAGTACAGGGGAATTTCAACACTCTGAATGCGCTCCTGACACTTGCGCATGATTGCCGCCGCCCCGAATTGTTCAGACCCCAAGTTTTCGCAGCGCTTGAACTGCACAAGCGCGGTGATTTCGACCCGATCAACACCCAAGGCGCATGGGCCGGTGAAATCGGGATGGTCCAAATGTTACCAGGCGATATTCTGGAAAATGGTATTGATGGGGATGGCGATGGTCATGTCACGCTCAAGACATCCGCCCCTGACGCACTAATCACAGGGGCGCGGATGCTGTCCCGTATG
>RGAJ01000140.1 GCA_009920225.1 Paracoccaceae bacterium | reverse complement strand
CAATATCTCACGCGCTTTGATCTTTGCCCGCGTCCAAGCATCCTGAGCGCCGTTTTCTGCCCATGTTCGCGGTTCATTTCGGTCTGCGAGTGTTGGGTAAAAATAGTCACGCTCCATCGCGGCATATGTGTGTTGGCCGCCTAAAAAATGACCGTCACCCAGCACGGCGTTGCAAATTGCGTCGAACCCAAGATTTTCATCGGTCACCTCGATACCTCGTAATGCGCGGTAGGTGTGCGAATGCATTTCGTCATCCAGAACAAACCCCTCAAAACTCGCCCCCAACAGCGACGCAGTCATCCCCGAACTTTCATAGATCAGGTTGCCCCCTGCCAGCGCTGCCGCCAGTGATGTAATGCCCTTTTCCATCCCATACTGGGCATCAATCGCCTTGGCATCCGTCATAGAACAGGCCACACCAGACGGTAACCCAAGCCAGTTCGACAGCTGTGCAGACGCGGCGTTCAGCACCGCTGTTTCACCGCTGCCCCCCGAAAACGCACCTGTGCGCAGGTCAATCACCAAGGGCCAATTGGAAAAAACCATCGGAAATCCGGGTTGGATGGCGTGTACCATCAGTAAGCTACCAAGAGTTTCGGCAAGTGATTGAGCCAAAAAACCGGCAAGCGTTGCTGGCGCGGTTGCCCCCGCCTGCGCGGCTGTTATGCACGATATCGGAATGTTGTGCTTGATACATTCATAGACAACATCGACCGCATCCGCGCCAAAGCGCATGGGTGATATCATCGGGCTGATGTGTGCTTTTAGAAAGGGTCGCTTGGAAAATTCGCCTGCGCCGCCTGCTGCGATATCCAGCATTTCTACGATTGGGCCGACGTGCTCGGCAAAGGTAAAGGACGTGGCGGTCGGCTTTGTAGTCTGTTTCAGCAATGCAAAGGCGGTGTTGACGTCCAAATCAAACGTGTCGGGCACATCCGTTGCAACGCAGCAGCGTGTGAACCAGCTGACATTGGCCAGCGTGTCCTGAAGGCGCGTGAAGTCATGCAGGTCTTGTAGGGTCGAGGGGCGATAGGTGCCACTGTCCAGATCCAGTGTTTGAACTGCTGCGCCGCCCGTGCCAAAGTAGACTTTATTGCCACCCACCTCAATTGATCGCGATGGGTCGCGACCGTGCAGGATAAAGGTCTTGGCCGCCTGATCGATGGCCTCTTCGACCAATGCAGGTGGGAACAGGATGCGCCCTTGACCATTATCCGTGGCACCTATCGCCAAGAGATCAGCACGCAGTCGGTCAGGCACTTCGCCAATCCCAAGTTTTTCCAGCAGGTCAAGCGCGGTGTCATAGATGCGCCGCAAATCGGAATCGCTTAGCGGTTTATATAGCCCACCAATTTGGCCGGGTGGACATGGATCGATCGCAGGCTTTGCCAGTCGCTGGGCGACGCGCTCTGTGCGTCCGCTTCGTTTTCCACGTTGTCCAGCCATACCAAATCCTTTGACGCGGGGGGATAATCACTTGATTTAGGTGCTTTCATCCCAACTTGCGCAAGCGCGATTTGATTAATGCGAAATTATCAAATTCTAGTTTCGATATTTTACGATAAAATGTCTTTTGTTTGTCCCGAACGTTCATTTGGTGCGGTATCGGGTTTGAAATGTATCGGAGGCCTGCTTCAATGAAATCCCGTACCAAAGTTGTGGTTATCGGCGGCGGAATCGCTGGCTGTTCTACGCTCTACCATCTCACTCAAGAAGGCTGGAGCGACGTCGTTCTGGTCGAACGCAATGAGCTGACCAGTGGCACAACCTGGCATTCAGCGGCACAGGTGACTAATTTCGGCATGAATCAAACGATGGTAGGCCTCAAGACGCATTCGATTAACCTGTATAAGAAACTTTCCGAGGATCCTGAATATCCCATAAACTATCACCATGCCGATGGCGGTATCCGCCTTGCAAACACCGAAGCGCAAATGCAAGGTTATCGCCATTTCGCATCAATGGCGCGGGGGATGGGCGTCAATTTTGAGGTGATCGATGCCGAGGAATGCGCCCGACGCCACCCGTTGATTTCCACGGTCAATCTGGTGGGGGGGCTTTGGGATCCACTCGATGGTGATATCGATCCCGCGCAATTGTGTCAGGCACTGGCTTATCACGCGCGCAAAGCAGGGGCCGAGGTCTATCGCAATACGCCAGTGACAGCCTTGACCCAGCACAAGGATGACACATGGACGGTGCACACCGAACATGGGGACATTGATTGTGATATAGTGGTGAATGCTTGCGGATATCGCGTGAACGAAGTGGGTGCAATGATGGGTGTGCATCATCCCGTGGCGTCAATGGAGCATCAGTATTTCCTGACCGAGGATATTCCAGATATCGCAAAAGCGGGCCATAGGATGCCGCTGCTGCGATGCCCGATCAGTGACTATTACTGCCGCCAAGAAAAGGGTGGCTTGCTGGTCGGATTCTATGAACAAGGCTGCAAAACATGGGGTATGGATGGCATTGATCCGAATTTTGTCAATGCGCTGTGTCCCGATGATTTGGACCGCGTTATGGATGTGTTGGCGGGCGCGTTTGAACGCATGCCTGCGTTGGCAGACACGGGCATTCGCACGGTCGTGAACGGCCCGATCACCTATACAATCGATGGCGCACCACTGGTTGGGCCCATCCCCGGAAAGCGCAATGCGTTTTGCATCATCGGATTGCGCGCAGGTCTGGGCGAAGGGGGCGGACATGGTTGGTTATTGGCGCAGCAGATCGTCCATGGCGAGGCGTGTTATGACACTTGGGTTCTGGACCCGCGACGGTTTACGGGCCATGCCAACGTAGAGCTGACGTCCCTCAAGGCGATTGAAGATTACCAGAATGAATTCCGCTTTCATTTCCCACACGAACACCGCCCCGCTGGACGCCCCGCCAAAACAACCCCGTTGACGCCGATCCTTGCCGCCGAGGGCGCAGAATTTACCGTTGTGAACGGCTGGGAGCGGATGGATTACATCAAGCCGTCGCCAGATTTTCACCCAACGCTGAGCTTTAACTTTGATGAAGCCTTTGACATCGTGGCGGATGATGTGAAAAACGTGCAGGACAATGTCGGCCTATGCGAAGTGAACGGGTTCAATCGGTTCGAGATCACAGGCGCAGATCGCCACAGTTTCCTTGATCGCATGTTCTGTGGAACCGTGACCAAACGCGATGGCCGTGTTGGCTTGGGCTATTTGTTGAACAATCATGGTATGCTGAAATCCGAGGCGACAGTTGCCAATCTGCCTGCCTCTGACCGCGGTCCGGCGCGGGTCTGGTACGGATCTGCCGCTGCCAGTGAATATCATGATATGGATTGGCTCACGCGGCACATCCGCGTGGGCGAAGATGTTCAAATCCGATCCCTTACCAACGACCAAACGATCTTGGTTCTCGCCGGCCCCAAGGCGCGCGATGTGCTTGCCGCTTGTGCGCGCGGCGACTGGTCAAAAGAGGCCTTTCCATGGTTGTCCGTCCGCGAGTGTTTTGTCGGGTTTGCGCCTGCCACCGTGATGGGTGTCAGCTTTTCAGGTGAATTGGCTTATGAAATCCATGTACCCAATGCGTCGCTTTATGCTGCCTATCTTGCCTTGCGTCAGGCAGGCAAGGCGCATGGCCTGAAATTATTCGGGGCGCGGGCAGTTGAATCGATGCGCATGGAAAAAGGATTTTTGCATTGGAAATCCGAAATCCTTACGGAATTCGATCCTTATGAAACCGCACTTGATCGGTTCGTCAAAATCGGAAAGCCGGATTTCATCGGCAAGGATGCTCTTTTAAAGCGCAAGGAACACGGGTTGCGTAAAAAACTGGTGACGTTGAAAGTTGCGGCAACCCATGCGCCCGCCCGCGGCGGATCATCATTGATGCAAGGTAATAGGGTCGTTGGGACAGTGACATCCGGTGACTGGGGGCACAGGGTCGGCATGAATTTGGCCTATGCCTTTGTTGACTCGCATCTCGCGGTTGTAGGTAGCAAAATTCAGCTGGATATGTACGGTGACATGGTGGATGTCGACGTGATCGCACCCTCGCCATACGATCCCAGCTTTGAGCGTATGCGGTGTTAACGCGAAAGGCTTTGGACTGTGACACATGTCCAACGCCATCGCGTCGGCAAATCGGCCCGTATTCAGACCCAAGGGTTCTAAACAAACCCCAATACTTTGGGTTGGTCTGTTTAGATATTATGTCGAGTGAGTTTTGGTACCCAAGAGAAGCAAGCTGTATTCTGGAAAAGTAAATTTTATCAATGATTTATTTTTATCCACCCAGGAAAGCGGTCCCGATTTAATCGTCGGGTCAGCGTGACAATCTGTGGCTTATACCCAAAGCTGGACTGGTTATTTGCTCTACTTTCGGCCAATTAGTGCCATTTACCTTCACCTCTGAATGCCGCGGTGCAGCCTGCTTTCCTGCTGTAAGCAGCTGTCTAACGTTAGCGCCTTTAGAACAGATCTGCAAAATTAGATTGCTATCTAAATCTAAAGCTGCTCCCAGAACAGCCGGGAGACAGGGCTCATTTGACGATCGTGAGAATGTATTTTGATCAGATGGCGTTTTGCTTCATCTTGACTAGGGCGCAAGAATACCAAACTTGGCTCCGCAAGCATCGCACTTTTGGGAAGGATTGTTGCCCCAATCCTGTTTCGTACAAATGCCAAAAGCGCTGTCGTGTTCTTCGCTTCGAGGTTACATTCAAGAAAAATGCTCTGAACTTCTTTTGCTTGCTGCTGTCCTGACTTCCAAGCTATTGCGATGGGAGAGTCCTTGTGGCAGACGATACCGAGGTAGTCGGTTAGGATTATTTCTCCATCATGACCAGCCTCGTCGTAGGGCCTCTGGCGACAGTGGCACAGAGCGATGCGAAGAGCGTGTCTTCAGTGTACGCCATGGGGTCGGGATGATATGGACACAGCGTTGCTATACGTCACAGTCTTTGACCCTGAGGCCCGATATCTCTGAGACCCTTGCCCCTGTATCTGCCAGGGTTACAAACATTGCTGCTGCTATTGGGTCGTCTAGGAAGTTTGCTCGGGCTTTGTGGAGCTGTTCGTCACTCATAGGGAGCCGGTCATCCTTACTCGACCCAGCGCCCTTGATGCGGAGGTTGGCAAAGACATTGGGCATATGCAGACTGTGCTCTGTGATGGCAAAGTTTACTGCTGCCTTGAGCACCGACAACATACGGACTGCACTGTTAGGTGACACTCGAGCCAGTAAGTGGTCCCGCAGCGCATTGGCATCTGCTCGTGTGATATCGGACAGGGACACATACTGCAGCTTCTGTTTGCCAAAGACCGCCACCATATCCTTGCACAGACGAGTGACCCTCTGTGTGATTTCCTTATGGGCCTTAGGACTGTCTGATTTAAACTAAGCGTATTCCGAAAGAACTTTATCCAAGCTCAGGGCACCCCTTATGATGTTCAGGCTCCGTTGACGGGCAGACAGTTCTGTTTCTTGGGCACAGATAGCTTCTACTTGAGCATGCACCTGGGGAAGGTTCTGCATAGCTTCTCGGTAGCTGTCCCCCAATTGACGATAGAGGGTGTCTTTCCC
>RGAJ01000139.1 GCA_009920225.1 Paracoccaceae bacterium | reverse complement strand
CATCGATTTTGGACGGGCATAGTAATATTGATTTTGAAAATCGATTTCGGGGTAATTGACCATGGCCCATTTGGGTTCTGTCATATTTTCCCAACGCGCAAACGCCTGAAGACGCCATTCCGTCATCCATTCAGGTTCGCTGTTCTTTTCCGAAATCAACCGCACGATATCTGGGTTCACGCCTTTTGGGGCGTATTCCATTTCAATCTCGGTGTCCCACCCATACTTATAGGTTCCAACCTCGCGTACGGCGTCCACAGTTTCCTGATCGACGCCTTCTTTTACGTCTAGTTTGTCCAAAGCCGCCATATGTGGCCTCCCTATCTATCGACCCGCAGAGCGGGATTGAAATTTCTCATAATGCGCGATCCACGTTTCGGCGAACCGCATGACGTCTTGATGGGTTGTGTCAAACCCTAAGCTGACACGCAGCGCACAAGATGCTTGCGTATCATTATATCCCATTGCCTGAAGCACGCGGCTTGCCTTGACTTTGCCACTGGAACAGGCTGAACCAGCAGACACCGCAAACCCAGACAAATCCATTTGCATGACTTGGGTTTCCCCTTTCCACCCCTCAACCACCATCATTGACGTGTTGGGCAGGCGGGGACTGTCTTTCCCGACAAAAATAGTCTTATTTACAGATTGTTCAATGGTCTTTTCTAGAATGTTTCTAAGTTTTTCAACAGGTGCCCATGCGTGATTGGCCAAATCACGCGCAGCGGCTTCGGCTGCGGCGCCAAAACCGGCGATCCCGATCAAATTTTCTGTCCCTGACCTGCGACCCATTTCCTGTCCGCCGCCGCGAATTTGTGCCGTAATTTCGGTCCCGCGTTTGACAACCAAGGCACCAATCCCCTTGGGGCCGCCCAATTTATGGGCCGAGACGATGGCCATTTTTGCGCCTGACCAATTAAAAGCGATTGGAAGCTTGCCAAAAGCTTGCGTCATGTCCGACAAAAACACGCCCTCTGGCAACGATTGGATCACGCCCGTTTCGGAATTGGCATATTGAACCGCAGAGCGTTCTGTCGATGGCGCGGAAACGATACCATCTTGATCACAAGTTAGATCAACCGAACACCAACTGGTCACCGCATCATGTTCGACGCCCGAACATGAAATCCCCTGATCACGCAGCGCAAGCGCCGCCGCTTCGGTAGCACCAGAGGTAAAGATGATATCAGCCCCCTCTGCCCCAAGCGCCGCCGCGATTTGGCCGCGCGCGCGTTCGATTATGGCCTTTGCGGCGCGTCCTTCAGCATGCACCGAGGAGGGATTGCCGACAACATCCATCGCCGCTATCATCGCGGCCTTGGCCTCGGGGCGCAGTGGCGTCGTGGCATTATGATCGAGAAAACAGCGCACTAGTCCTCATCCACAATCGAAAAGAGGTTTGGCACCGCTGGACAGGGGGCAAGTGTATTCTCCACCACGTCCGACAGCCGCGTTTGGTGCAAAAACACATAGACATGTGCGGACAAGCTTTCCCAAAGGCGATTGTTCAGCGATTGTGATTTTGACCCAGACAGGGCACCCGATGCGCCTGCCCCCTTGTGCAGAGCGTCAATCGTTTCATCGACAGCTGACAGAACATCAAAAATACGAATTTCCGCCGTTGGACGCGCCAATTTGTACCCACCGCCCGGACCACGCACCGATTCTACCAAACCTGCGCGGCGCAATTTGACGAACAACTGTTCCAAATAGGCCAAAGAAATATCTTGGCGTTTTGAGATATCCCCAAGCGAAATGAGGCTATCGGCAGACTGCAACGCCATATCGGTCAGCGCAATCATGGCATATCTGCCTTTTGTCGAGAGTTTCATAAGCAAACAGTCCGTAATTTCATTGACCTTGGTGTCCTCAGTGAGTATCTCAGTGAGACCATTTTAAGGTACGTATTTAGAAGCGTTCTAAAGTGGTTGACTCAATTTGTCAAGAATTCGAAGCTCTGAGGAGAGACAGCAGCATATGCCCGAGGTTATTTTTCCAGGCCCAGAAGGCCGCCTAGAAGGTCGTTATCATCCACAAAAAGATCGCGACGCGCCGATTGCTATTGTATTGCATCCGCACCCTCAGTTTGGCGGCACCATGAACAACAAGGTGGTCTATAACCTGCACTATGCCTTTTACAAAATGGGGTTTACGGTTTTACGCTTTAACTTCCGTGGCGTGGGTCGGTCGCAAGGCGAATATGATCAAGGAATCGGCGAATTGTCTGATGCGGCATCAGCGTTGGATTACTTGCAATCGATGAATAACAACTCAAAACATTGTTGGGTTGCAGGCTTTAGCTTTGGGGCGTGGATCGGGATGCAGCTGTTGATGCGGCGTCCTGAAATCACCGGATTCATTTCGGTTGCCCCACCTGCGAATATGTATGACTTTTCGTTCCTTGCCCCCTGCCCGTCGTCAGGTTTGATTATCAATGGCACCGCGGATCGGATTGCACCCCCTGCCGATACCGTAGGCTTGGTTGAAAAGCTGCGTGAACAACGCGGCATCACAATCACACATACGCAATTGGAAGGCGCGGGCCACTTTTTCGAAGAACCGCACATGGATCCAATGATCGAGCATGTGACAGGCTATGTAAAACAACGCCTGACCGAAACCACACGGTAATACGATGAGTGTCATAGACGATCTTGCCGACGCATTGGCCAAAGACGCAATCGCCGTTGCCACCCGCGCGGGCGACGATGACATCATTTACAAAACGGCCAAAATTTTGGCGGCGACCTCATCCACGATGGAAGAAGCCTATATGACATCAATTCGCGTGCGCTTGGCCGAACGGCGCGCACGCGAATTCTTGAAAGACGAAGCGGCCAAGTTAAAAAACGCGCCCCAAACTTAGGTCATTTAACCCGCGTTTCCTTGATCACATCATAGAATTCGGACCCTGCAAAGGCAGCACCCAAACCCGATTGGCCGAAAACACCCCCCGTTAAATCAGAATAAGACCCGCTGTACCCAACAGTACCGGTTAGCGCGCCCTTGGCGTCCATACTCGCAGATACATCCAATTGATGCGCGGGCAAGTTTCCAAGCAGTCGTGGAATTGTCCACCCCATATACAGTGTGAGATCCATCGGCGCTGATACGGTCGTTTCACCAGAGTGAAGCACGATTTTACCCTGATAGGTTACAGATTGATCCGTCGCAGGCGCCGCATAATCCCCTGTGACCCGCGCAAACGGTGTGTCGTCATAAATACCCGCCACCGCGACAAAATCGTCCGAACGCACGGCCACGTAATCAACTATACCATCCCCGCCCGATGTAAAGTCATCTTTCCAAATCGGATGCGGCAAATCGACCCCTGTCCCATCGACCACAACACGAAACTTGTCCCCCTGAAGCGTGAGATCAGGCGAAACAAAGCTATAAGCAGTGTCTTGAGCACTGGTTGACACGACACTGACGGACCCGCCGCCCCCGCCACAAGATGCAAGAAAACAACATAAAAAGATAGCAACGAGAGTGTTTTTCATCCTTAATGAAATACAAACGGCATCTTAAGAATTGATTAACGCGCGCGATCAACGTTCATTTTTGTTTTCACTATGAAAATATAGCAAAACTGGGGCTCGATACCATTGCCACTACGTTCCAATTCCACTAGGAACGCAGTCGAAAATTTTGACCATGGCCGATCAGGAAACATCGACCACTTTAGGCAAGGAATGTGCAAATGGCGATCAAGCGCGTAGGGTTTGTTGGATGGCGTGGCATGGTGGGATCCGTTTTGATGGACCGCATGCGCGAAGAAAACGATTTTTCCCATTTCGACGAGGCGGTGTTTTTCACGACGTCCCAAGCGGGTCAAATGGGCCCGGACATGGGCAATGGCGCAGCACCATTGCAAAACGCCCATGACATCGCGGCCTTGTCGTCAATGGATGCAATCGTAACATGTCAAGGTGGCGATTACACCAAGGACGTATTCCCAAAACTGCGCGCGGCCGGATGGACCGGATTTTGGATTGATGCGGCCTCTGCCCTGCGTATGGACAAAGACGCAACAATTATTTTGGATCCCGTCAACCGCAACGTCATTGATGCGGCATTGATGGCGGGCAAAAAAGATTTCGTAGGCGGCAACTGTACTGTCAGCCTGATGTTAATGGGTCTGGGTGGATTGTTCCAAAATGATTTGGTCGAATGGGCCACATCCATGACATACCAAGCAGCATCCGGCGCAGGCGCGCGCAACATGCGCGAGCTTTTGTCACAAATGGGCGCATTGCGTGACAGCGTCGCCGATTTGTTGGCGGATCCGTCCTCTGCCATTTTGGATATTGACCGTATCGTGACCGAAACAATGCGATCAGATGGATTTCCGACCGAAAACTTTGGCGCGGCCTTGGGCGGCAGCTTGATCCCTTGGATCGATGTCGCGTTGGACAACGGTCAATCCAAAGAAGAATGGAAAGGATTTGTTGAAACCAACAAAATCCTTGGTCGATCAGATAACCCAATTGCGATTGATGGCACCTGCGTGCGGATCGGCGCGATGCGCTGCCACAGCCAAGCCTTGACCATCAAATTAAAGCGCGACGTGCCGATGGATGAAATCACCGCGATGATTGACGAGGCAAATGCATGGTCCAAGGTCATTCCAAACGATCGTGCGACCACGGTTGCCGAACTCAGCCCTGCGCGGGTTACCGGCACGCTCAGCGTTCCAGTGGGACGTCTGCGCAAAATGAACCTTGGCTCGGAATATCTCAACGCGTTCACCGTTGGCGACCAATTGTTGTGGGGTGCGGCAGAGCCCTTGCGCCGCATGTTGCGGATTTTGATCGAACAGTAACCTTTGGCTGAATGAACATCTTTTCGGGCGGTCCATGTGGCCGCCCTTTTCGTTCCTAGCCCCAAGTCATCATATAAAAACCGCCGCGTCTGGCAGAACGCGGCGGGATAAAGTCGTATGATCGTCGTGATCTATTAAGGGGATAAGGCGGATCCCCATGGGTTTTGAGGGACAAATAGATCAGATTTGGGATAGGCCGACGATCATACTAAGGCAGACACATAAACGGGTCAGAACAACCCAGGCAGATGCAACCCACCCACCAAAATCACAACCAACGACAACGCGCCGATCATATCTGATACCAAATTGGCTTTGCTGTTTTGCAAGATAGATTTGATTTCTGTGGACATTGCTGCACCTCCTCATGTGTTGCTACTTTGTTCTCATACTCTTAACGCACTGTAAAGAACTTTATGAGAACATTAATAGATTTTCATGAGAACAAAAATCTAACCTACTGATATTAAACGAATAGATTTTTCTTGTTCCATGAACCACAGCAACAGCCGCGCCGCTGTTCCACGGGGTGTCGTAAGTGTGGGATCCGACAAAAGCAGATTTCGCGCGTCTTTTTGCGCTACGGCCATCAATCCTGACATGCTGTCCAAATCCGCGATTCGAAATCGTGGCAGACCCGATTGTGCGGTACCGATCAAATCACCGGATCCGCGCATTTCTAAATCTGTTTGTGCAATGACAAATCCGTCTTCTGTATCGCGCAAAACGCCAAGCCGCTTTTGACCCGTTTCCGAAAGCGGGGGTTGATACATCAACAGGCAGGT
>RGAJ01000138.1 GCA_009920225.1 Paracoccaceae bacterium | reverse complement strand
ATTTCGTGGCTCATATTCGCAAGGAACGCAGATTTTGCACGGTTTGCGGCTTCGGCGTTCTTTTGTTCTGCTTTGATCGCCTTTTCATATTTCACAGTATCTGTGATGTTCAGCGCAAGGCTGACCACATCGCCGCCATGTCCACGGCGATCAATCAGTCGGATGTATTCATCGTTCCACAGGCGGATCACGACGGGGCTTGGATCGCGCGATTGCCAACGTTGCATCATCGTTGCGCGCCATTCTGCTGCGGTGTGTTGACCGACGTTTACGATCCCCTCTTCGGTCAATAGCTGCAATATGCGTGCGTAACTGACACCTGGTCCAATTTCCTCGAGCCCGTCAAAGACCGACAGATAGGCGCGATTGGCCATGACCATGCCGTTGTCGATATCGAACATGGCAAAACCGTCGTGAATTGTTTCGATGGAATGCCAAAGGCGTTGTTCAACCAATTCAATCTTTTGATGTGCAACCGTTAAATCGGATTTCACACGTTGGTTTTCATCGCGAACAGTGGTGATTTCGGCGCGGGTTTCGACGATTTCGTCGCTCAACGCTTTGGCGCGACGGCCAAGCTTGCGATTTGCGGCAAACAATTCTGCCTGTTTAAGTTCCAGCAATCGTTCCGCTGCCAATCGCGCGCGACGTTCTTCTGCCAATTTATTTGCGATTGACATTGATCACTCCGATGACCGAATTTTCGATATTTGGTCATAGGGTGATTAAGATTTTCTTAAATCTAGGATTTGAATGGTGCGGATGCCCGATGGGATCGGGCATCCGCGCTCGTTATCTGATCAACAGGTTTCGATCGCGATTGCGATGCCTTGGCCACCGCCAATGCACATCGTGATCAATCCTTTACCGCCACCGATGCGTTCAAGTTCGTACAGCGTTTTAATGGTAATGATACATCCTGTTGCACCAACAGGGTGACCCAGCGCAATTGCGCCACCATTGGGGTTTACCTTGGCAGGGTCCAAACCCAATCCTTTGTTCACGGCTAGGGCCTGTGCTGCAAAGGCTTCGTTGCTTTCAATGACGTCAAAATCTGTGATGGACAAACCCGTTTTCGCCAATAGGTTTTCCACGGCAGGAACAGGGCCAATGCCCATGACTTCGGGGCGCACACCCGCATGGGCATATCCCAACACACGGGCGCGTGGCTTCAATCCTGCACGCTCTGCCGCGTCTGCACGCGCGAGCACGATCGCCGCCGCACCATCGTTAATGCCTGATGCATTGCCTGCGGTAACTGTTCCGTCTTTTTCGAACACAGCCCGCAACCCGCCAAGCGCGTCAAGCGTCGTTTGTTTGGGATGTTCATCGATTTCAAATGGGATCATGTCGCGTTTGTGTTTGACCATCACGGGCGTGATTTGATCTTTGAACAGGCCCTCTGCAATGGCTTTGGCGGCGCGTTCCTGGCTTGTCATGGCGAATGCGTCTTGGGCTTGGCGGGTGATGTCATGTTCCCGCGCAACGTTTTCTGCGGTGACACCCATGTGACCGGTTCCAAACGGACAGTTCAGTGCACCCAACATCATATCAAGCGTTTTGATGTCGCCCATCTTTGCGCCCCAGCGTTGATCCTGGATGATATAGGGGGAACGGCTCATACATTCGGCGCCGCCTGCAAGTCCGAAGTCAGCGTCGCCCAACATCAATGATTGCACAACGGACACGATGGCCTGTGCCCCAGATCCGCACAGGCGATTGACGTTCATCGCGGGGGTTGTGTTTGGAACACCTGCGTCCATCGCGGCCACCCGGCTTAGGTACATGTCACGCGGTTCGGTGTTGATCACATGTCCAAACGCAACATGCCCGATTTGACCACCTTCGACACCTGCGCGCTCCAGTGCGGCCTTTGATGCAATCGTCCCTAATTCGATGGGCGATGTGCCTGCAAGCGATCCGCCGAATGTGCCAATGGCGGTACGGGCACCGCCCAAAATTACGATATCTGTCATGATGATCCTCTTGTCGATTTGGGTTGATTATGCAGATCACACATCAAATGTCAGCTTGAACGTTCCGTCAAAATCATCATGTTGGTTAGGGATCGGCAAAACAAAGGTGGGTTATGGAAAAGACACTGGTTTCTTTTGGGCACGGATATTCTGCCGCCGCGTTGGCGCGCGTCTTGATACCGCAAGGCTGGACCATCTATGGAACCACTCGTTCGCAGTCCAAGTTCGATGATCTGCGGTCACAAGGCATAATTCCTGTTCTTTGGGGGGGCGAGGCTGTCAAAGACTGTCTTGAAACCTGCCAATGTGTTCTGACGTCTGTGGCCCCCGATGATGCGGGTGATCCTGTTTTGGCGCTGTATGCCGACAGCTTGGCACGCAATGCCGCACGTTTCACGTGGGTTGGATATTTATCAACAACGGGTGTCTATGGTGATCGCAAGGGTGGATGGGTCGATGAAGCGTCGGAGCTACAACCGTCTACCAAGCGTGGGCAGCTTCGACAGCTTGCAGAAGGGCAGTGGCGCGAAATCGCGGATCTGCCCCTGCATATCTTTCGGTTGGCGGGTATTTACGGGCCAGGGCGCGGGCCGTTTGCCAAGGTCAGAAATGGCACAGCGCAACGCATAATCAAAAAGGATCAGGTCTTTAGCCGCATTCATGTTGATGATATCGCACAAACCTTGTCTGCATCGATTCAAAACCCGAAGGCGGGTGCAATTTACAATGTGTGCGATGATGATCCCGCCCCGCCGCAAGATGTGATTGGCTACGCGGCCGATCTTTTGGGGATGCCGCAACCGCCCGAGGTTGATTTTGAAAATGCCGATCTGAGCCCGATGGCACGCAGTTTTTACGCCGAAAGCAAGCGCGTTTCAAATGAGCGGATCAAAGCAGAATTAGGCGTTGACTTGTTTTACCCCGATTTTCGGTCGGGCCTTCGCAAGATGTTGCAAGACCAAACGGACTAAGCCGCGATTGACCGCATCACGACCGCAGCACGCCAAGTTAGGAAACCGACGATGGCGATATTTAGGATGTTCCAACCGATGCCGTTCAAAAATGCCCAGAAATAGGACCCGCCAACTTCATAGATCCAGCCGGACATCCAACCGCCCAAAGCCATGCCAACAATGGTTGCCATAAGAACAAAGCCAACCTGTTCACCCGCCCGCTTTGACGGAAGGTATTCACGCACAATAATCGCATAGCTTGGTACGATCCCGCCTTGTGACAATCCAAACAGCGCCGACACCACATAAAGCGATACCAAGCCGTCATAAGGCAGAAACAGGATTAACCCCAAACATTGCAACGATGAACTGATCAAGAGTGTTTTCAATCCGCCCAATTTGTCGGAAAACGCCCCCGCGATGAGGCGCGATACAACGCCGCCCAACAACATCAGCGACAGCATTTCCGCACCAACTGCGGGGCCATATCCCAGATCGACACAATAAGCGACGATGTGCACCTGTGGCATCGACATCGCGACGCAGCATCCGATCCCCGCAATCCCCAACAGCCAAATCAGAGAATTGGTTGATACGGGTAAGCTTGCCAATCGCGATTCTGATAATTGGTCAGAACGGGCGACAGAGGCCTGGTCGATTGAACGTCGCAACAGCAATGACAAAGGGATCATGATTGCCAAGCACAAAACCGCAAGGATTTCATAGACGTCGCGCCATCCACCATCAAGCATGATGCCGGACAGGGCCATGGGCCATATCGCGCCTGACAGGTAATTCCCGCTTGCTGCAATTGCGACGGCAATGCCGCGTCGTCTTAGGAACCATTGTGACACATCTGCAATCAACGGTCCAAAGGTCGCAGCGGTGCCAAAGCCCAAAGCCATTTGAAACACCGATATCCAGAACAGATTTGGCGACACGCTGATTGCCCAAAACGAACCCGCATTGATGCATGACGCAAAGATCAAGGTCCACACAATGCCAAACCGATCAACAAAACGGCCAATCAGATAGTTGCCCAAGGCAAACCCAACCATGGTCATTGTATAAGGCAAAGACGCGTCGCCGCGATCCACAGCCAATTCGGTTTGCATCGTCGGCATAACCACAACGATTGCCCACATCCCGACGTTACCGATAATTGCAATCAGCACAGATAGGAAAAGCCGCAACCAAGAATAAGGGGTATCGTGAAGTGTCATGCGCTGACGCTAGATTGCGGATTTGAGTCTGTACAGCGAAATTTATGTGTTAATACAAACGAATATCACAAATAGCCATGGTGGGTCAGAGAGGATTTGCAATTTCCCCACAGGGTGGCCAAATCCTCGGCTTCGACCCAAAGACGATCAAGTTCGCCAGTCTTGCCACAATGCTCCATAATATTGAGCTGTTTTTGCATTCCCGCCACGCCCAATGCGGCGGACGAACCAGCGACTTTGTGCATTTCTGCGACCAATTCAAGAACATCTTGGGACCGTGCTTCGGGGCTATTCATTTTTTGTACTATCGCATCTGCCTCGGCGCTAAAGCGTGCAAACAGTGTGTGAAGCGTCGCTTCGCCAAGCTGTTCTTTCATTTCATTGATGCGATCGATATCTATGTTTGAATTGCTCATAGCGTGTTCCCGTTCCTGTGCCGAATGACTTTCCCCTGCTTGCAATTTAGCAAGTTTCCAAAAAAGTTGAGATTTTTCAATTGGTTTTTTCAATATATCCGTAATACCCACCTTTTGAAAATTTTCAATTTCGTGGGGTAGGGCGTGGGCGGTCCTGACGATGATCGGGCTGTTGGATGAACGACCCGTGCCTGCGCGAATTTCGGTTGAGGCTGTGACCCCGTCCTTAATCGGCATACTGATATCCATCAATATCACATCATATTTTTTGGAATTGGCCGCTTTCACACCGTCTTCGCCATTCTCGGCCTCGTCGACTGTGTGGCCAGCCGCAGTCAGCATTTCACGCAGAACATACCGATTGATTTGATTGTCTTCGACCATCAAGATTTTCATCGGTTTGATATGTTCAACATCGACGTTAGGCGATGTTGTGTCCCCGCGCCAATCCAAACGGCTTTTGGTGACGGGAATGCGCACCCAAAACAGGCTTCCGACGTCTTCTGTGCTTTCTACGCCAATGGTTCCGCCCAAGGCTTGGACCAATCGGCGCACAATCCCAAGCCCCAGTCCCACGCCCTCGACAGAACGGGTATATGCGGAATCGATGGTTTCAAAGTCATTGAAAATACGGTCAATGTCTTTGTGGTGGATACCAATCCCAGTGTCAAACACGCGAAATTCCAGCATAAAGTTTTCGCTGGTTTCGTCGATCTTTTCGACTTCAATGGAAATGCTGCCGTCGCGGGTAAATTTATTCCCATTGTCGATAAGGTTGTTCAGGATCTGCCGCAGCTTGTGGCGGTCTGTGATAACCGATCTTGTTTTTCCATCGATGTTTTTGAACGTGATTTTGTTGCGATTTTGTTGCGCTTGTTCGCCCAATTCATTCACGATCTGATGCAGCAATCCATCGATGTCCACGACCTCTTCGGTGACGGTTGATTTCCCCGCATCAAACCGTGAAATGTCCAGAACGTCATTGACGTGGTGCTGCATCAAGTTTGCAGAGGCCCGCATCGCATTTACGCTTTCGCGTTGTTTGTCGCTCAGCTTTGTATCCTCAAG
>RGAJ01000137.1 GCA_009920225.1 Paracoccaceae bacterium | reverse complement strand
GGATCTGCGGTTTCGGCCAAGCTGTGTGTTTGGCCTGCGGTTTCGATGATCTGCAACCCGTCACGCAGCCATTGCACAACTGCACCTGCGATGAAAATCGATCCCTCAAGCGCATAGGTCGTTTTGCCGTTTAATCGATAGGCAATCGTCGTCAACATACGGTTTTTCGATGCAACCATTGTATCGCCCGTATTCAACAGGGCAAAGCATCCGGTGCCATAGGTTGATTTCATCATGCCTGCATTGAAACAGGCCTGACCGATGGTGGCCGCTTGTTGGTCACCCGCGACGCCGCGAATGGGGATCGGTGTGCCAAAGACGTCGGTCACCCCAAAATCATCCGAACAGTCCAAAACCGTGGGCAGCATATTGTGAGGGATGTCCAGAATGTCACAGATCTTGCTGCTCCAGCCCCCGTTTTTGATGTCATATAGCAATGTGCGGGCGGCATTTGTTGCATCTGTAACGTGCCGTTTTCCACCTGTGAGATGCCAAATGATCCAGCTATCCACAGTGCCAAAGGCCAATTCCCCTTTGCGGGCGCGCTCATGCGCTCCATCAACTGTATCAAGGATCCATTTCACCTTGGTTCCGCTGAAATACGGATCAAGCAGCAGGCCCGTTTGTTCGGTGATCAACGGTTCGTGCCCAGCCTCTTTGAGCGTTTGGCACATCGCAGATGTCCGGCGGTCCTGCCAGACAATGGCGTTATGTATCGGTTTGCCTGTTGCGCGATCCCACACAACGGTTGTTTCACGTTGGTTCGTGATCCCAATCGCTTCGATCTGGTCTGCGGCTATGTTGGATTTGGCCATCACATCGCGGCAGGTTTCCACTGTGGTGTTCCACAGATCCATTGGATCATGTTCCACCCAACCGGAATTTGGAAAATGCTGCGTGAATTCACGTTGAGACACCGCGTGAATTGCCAAATCTTTGTCGAATAGAATGGCGCGGGTGGATGTTGTTCCTTGGTCAATCGCTAGGACAAATCTTGACATAACTTCCTCGTTCTATGTGGCGGCCCATGGGCCATGTTGCCCTGTGCGTCCGTCAAATCGTTCAAACCCATGGAGACCAAAGAAATCACGTTGGCCTTGGATCATATCAGCCGATCCGCGTGCGGTGCGCATGGCGTCGAAATAGGCCAAGCCTGAGGCCAATGCAGGCACGGCGATGCCATGCAGGGTTGCCTTGGCCACAACCTGACGCAAGGCATCATGGCTGTTTTTGATCAGGTTTGTAAAGAAGGGGGCGAACATCAAATTACGATCATCAGATTCCGCAAGCGCGGTGGCCATGTCATCCAACATGCGGGACCGAATGATGCACCCTTGGCGCCATGTGCGTGCAATGGTGGGCAGGTCGAGATCCCAACCAAATTCCCGTGATGCTGCGGCGATCATTGTGAAGCCTTGGGCATAGCACAGGATTTTCCCACAGATCAGTGCATGTTCCAATTCCGCCTCTGACGGGGCGGTGTCGCCCATGGTGGTTGGTGCCGCGCCAAAAAGGTCTTGGCCAACGGCGCGTTCATCGCGGCGCGATGACAGGTTGCGCGCGACGACCGCGGCTTCGATGCATGGGATTGGTGCAGCCAATTGTTGGGCTTCGATCACGGTCCAGCGGCCTGTGCCTTTTTGACCCGCGGCGTCAACGATCACATCCAGCAGGGGTTTGCCGGTTTCTGCGTCTTTGGCGGCTGCGACCTTGCCCGAAATTTCGATCAGATAAGACTGCAGAACACCGTCGTTCCACCAATCAAAGACCGACGCGATTGTTTCGCTGTTCTGCCCCATGCCGTCGCGCATGATTTGATAGACTTCGGCGATCATTTGCATGTCAGCGTATTCAATGCCGTTGTGAACGGCTTTGACGAAATGGCCCGCGCCTTCTTCGCCCATCCATGCGGCACAGGGTTCGCCGTTGTGTTTTGCAGAGATTGCTTCCAACACGGGGGCGACGCGATCCCAATGGGCACGTTTCCCGCCACCCATGATCGCGGGACCGTGGCGTGCGCCCTCTTCGCCGCCAGACACGCCGATACCCATAAAGGGCAGGTCGCCTGCCTCGGCTGATCTGCGGTTGGTGTCGTGGAAATTGGCGTTACCTGCATCGATAATCAAATCATTTGCACCCAACAATGGGCGTAGTGCGGTGATTTGATCATCAACAGGTTTTCCTGCAGGCACCATAAGGATAATCGCGCGGGGTTCGGCGATGGCATCGACAAAAGCCTTAAGGGTTTCGGTAGGCGTGATGCGATCCGCCAAATCCCCCGAAGCGGCATGAAAATCGCGGGTCACCTGCGTGGTGCGGTTCCAAACGGCGATTGGGAACCCTTTTTCCGCGATGTTCGACGCCAATGCCGCGCCCATAGTGCCCAAGCCAATCAGTCCAATTTGTGATGTCGCCATAGGGTCCCCCAGCGATTAAAAAATAAGCGATGTTAGCGGTATACATCTGTATTCCGTACGGTTCAATTTTTAATTCCTGTGACGATATGTTAGCTGTGCTTTCGTCAGACTTTGGGTATCATGGTGGTGATGTAATGGGGGTTGCCAAGGTGTTAAACCGAATGCGCAAGATGATGCAGGCGCTGTGCATAAGCGTTGCTTTTGCACCGCAAAGCGTCTTTGCGGATACTGTGTCTGTGTTTGCTGCGGCAAGCATGGGGGGCGTTTTGACCGACGTCGGCGCAGCATTTCGTGAACAGACGGGGCATGATGTTATCCTTGTGACTGCGGGCTCATCCACTTTGGCGCGTCAGATTGAAAATGGTGCCCCTGCGGATGTGTTTGTATCTGCAAACCAAGCATGGGTCACGTATTTGGAACAAGCAGGGATAGGGTTGGCCCGATCCCGCAGGGACATTGCGAACAATGCCTTGGTCTTGGTGACATCCGATCCTGATGTGGCCCCACTGTCACATGTGTCCGCGCTTGAATTGACGGCGGATGATTTCGTGGCGATGGCAATGGTTGATGCAATTCCAGCCGGTATTTATGGCAAAGCCGCGCTGGGCCATTTCGACCGTTGGGACGCGTTTGAACCACATGTGGTCCAAGCGGACAATGTGCGCATGGCCTTGCAGTTTGTCGCCTTGGGCGAAGCAAAATACGGCATCGTATACGCGACAGATGCGATCGCGGAACCGCGTGTGCGCGTCATCTATACCTTTCCCGATGACAGCCATGATCCTATCGTCTATCCTGCACTGCAATTGACACAAACGCAGGCTGCAACAGGTTTCATGGCGTTTCTGGCGACTGATGCCGCACAGGGTATTTTCATGCGCCATGGGTTTATTATTCCGAGGAATGATAGCTGATTGACCTTGTGTCTTTTGTAAAAATGACCAAACCTTTGTCGATGAAATGATGGGGCAATAGACGATGACACAGGTACAACATCCGAATGCATGGGCGGTGCTTTTGATTGCGGCGCAGGTGTTGGTGTCGGCGGCGTCTATGGTGGTGGAAATCGTGGCGGGGCGTGTATTGGCCCCCTATGTTGGGATGTCGCTTTATACGTGGACGTCCATCATTGCGGTTGTTTTGGCTGGGTTTTCATTGGGCCATTGGATTGGGGGACGCGTAGCAGCGCGACCCATGGCGCGGGCACTTCGTGAGGCAGCGATTTGGATGTTGGCGGCGGCGCTGTCAACCGCATGTATCATCTGGATTTTGCGCCAAGTGGCTGGGGTTGCCCTGACCACCTTTGACGATCAGGTCGGTGCGATTTTAATGCTCAGCATGGTGGCGTTCTTTGTGCCATCCCTGTGTGCAGGTATTCCCGCGCCCGTGTTGACCCAAGCAATCATGGATATCAACCCCGCCAAGGCAGCGCATCGCTTGGGCATCATGTATGCCGCGGGTGCGATTGGCGCGATTGTTGGCACGCTTGCCTCTGGTTTTGTGTTTATTGCGTGGCTTGGTTCATCGCTGACTTTGGCAATTATTGTCGGGGTCTATGTGCTTTTGGCGCTTGTCTTTTGGGCCATCGGCGGCGGCATTCGAAACAGGGCGGGGGTGATCATAATTCTGGCCGGACTTGCAATCGGGGGGCTGGCGTGGTCCGTCCAGGCGATGCCATCGGTCTGTACCAAAGAATCCGATTATTTCTGTATCCGCGTCGTTGATGTGTCATCAGATGGTCAAACGACTGTGCGGGGTATGGTGTTGGATCATCTGGTGCATGGCATTGGCGCACAAGATGACCCAATGACCATGTACACGGATCATGCGGCCGCCTTGGATCATTTGGCGATGAATTTAGTTCCCAATGCCGCGTTTTCGGCATTCTTGATCGGTGGCGGCACCTATTCCATTCCGCGCAAGTGGCAGATGCTGTTTCCTGAGGCGCAGGTGACAATCGCAGAAATTGACCCAAGCGTGACCCAAGCGGCACAGGACAGTTTTTGGTATGATCCCACACAAGACACAATTGTTCATCAGGACGCGCGCCGGTTTTTGAATGAAACGCAGGACCGGTATGACATTGTGATTGGTGACGCATTTACCGATATCGCGGTGCCAGAACATTTGATCACACAGGAATTTTTTGAAACGGTGCGTGATCGGTTGTCGCCGGATGGATATTATTTGATGAACGTCATCGATTACAGCGACAAGATGCAAGTGATCGGATCCATTGCGCGGACCTTGGGGCAGGTGTTTCCAAACGTTGACATCTGGACCGAAGCGCGTCGCCCCGACCTCGGGGAACGATTGGTGTTCATTGTCGTTGCCGGTGCACGCCCTGCGCCGATGAATGAAATATCGTTTCGGTCGCCGGATCCCATGCGGTTTGCGGCCTTTGATCCTGCGTTTGTAAAGCAATTGGCAGGCGTGGACGGAACCGTCACCTTCCGCGACGATTACATCCCAATCAATCGCATGTTGGGCGGTCGGTTTGATTGATCGCGCGATCAGGTCGTTTTGCCCCCAATGATGGCCCAATAAAATTACCTGACACTGGGTATCCATGTTAGAGTGCTGAAAACATACAATGAGTGAGGCGTATTTTGGAAAAGCGACAGATTAAAAATTCGGGGGTTTTTATTACACCATTGGGTTTTGGGGCCTCAGCATTGGGAAATATGCCTGACACGTATGGGTACAGTGTATCGCATGACCGCGCGCAACTGGCATTGGATGCGATGTTTGACAGCCCCGTCAATTGGATCGACAGTTCCAGAAATTATGGCTTTGGTCGCAGCGAAGAACGCATTGGTCAGGCCATCGCGCGCCATGGCGGCCTGCCAACGGGGCATGTCATTTCAACCAAGCTGGATCGGCATTTCGACACCAACAGCTTAACCGCGTCAGACGCACGGCGGTCGGTTGAACACAGCCTAAAGGCGTTGGGCGTCGACAAAATCGATATCTTGCATCTGCATGATCCCGAACACGCACGCGATTTGACTGAAATCACATCGACGGGCGGTGCCTTGGATGAACTGTTCAAGATGAAGGAAGAAGGCATTGCAACCTGTGTCGGGTTGGCCATGGGGCGCGTTGATATGATGATGCCGCTCTTGCACGATTGGGATTTCGATGTGTTGATCAATCACAACAGATTCACGCTTTTGAATCGTCATGCCGATGACATGTATTCCTATGCCCATTCAAAGGGGAT
>RGAJ01000136.1 GCA_009920225.1 Paracoccaceae bacterium | reverse complement strand
ATCGTCCAGATCATCGCGGTCCACAGAGGTAATTACAACGTGGTTTAACCCCAGTTTTTGCACGGCATCGGCCACACGACCCGGTTCAAACACATCCAATGCTTCGGGACGCCCTGTTGCCACGTTGCAAAAGGTACAGCCGCGGGTACAGATTTCGCCCATGATCATCATGGTTGCGTGACCTTGGCTCCAACATTCGCCGACGTTTGGGCAGCCTGCTTCTTCGCAGACCGTAACCAAATTGTGATCGCGCATGATGTTGCGGGTTTGCTTGTACCCTTCGCTTGTCGGCGCTTTGACGCGAATCCAATCGGGTTTGCGCGGTTGGGCGTTGTCTGGGCGATGCGCCTTTTCAGGATGACGTTCTTCGGGAAGTTTCAAATCACGCACTGTGGACATTCCTAATGGTTTTTCGTCCTTTTAGCACAGATGTTTGAAATGTTAACCTGTTTCTATTGTCAGCGGCTATGCATCAGATGCATGGCCATCACACATCGGCGCGACACCGCGCGACAATACCCTGCCCTACATCGCGCAAAATGTCGATCAATGACACAACCCACGCTTCACGCGGGGTTGAGGCACGGCGCACCAAACCAATGTGGCGACTGGGTTCAACATCGCTAAAGCGCCGCAGGGATAAGCCCTCAACCGAAAACTGTTCGGCGCGTGCGGCCAATTCGGGCATCAAGGTAACCCCAAAGCCCGTTGCCACCAATCGTGTCAATGTTGCCATCGACGACGCCCCCATGTTGATCTGCGGATGCGAACGCGTGCGCCCGCACACCTGCAAGGCTTGATCGGTCAGACAATTACCCTCTTCCAGCAACATCAATTGTCCTGATTGCAATTCCGAGGCAATCAAAGGATCGGCATATTGCGACAGGCGCGTTTGTGTACCTGCCAACAAAAACCGATCTTCAAACAAGGGTTCATCAATGAAATCGGTTCCAGCAGACGGCAATGCCATGATCGCCGCATCCAAATCGCCCGATCGCAGCAAATGTTCCAAGGTTTCGGTTTTGCTTTCCTGAACTTGTAGATCCAATTCCAAATCTCGCGCCCGCAATTGCGCCAAAACATCGGGTAACAGATAGGGGGCGATTGTTGGAATAACCCCAATCGACAATCGCCCGCGCCGTGCGCCATGCCATTTTGCGGCGTCATCCAGTGCTTGCGCAGCTTTGAGCACCTGTAAACAATGATCAAGGATGAGCCGCCCAAACGGGGTAAGAACAATTTCGCGGGCTTGGCGTTCAACCAATTGGGCACCAAGACGCTCCTCCATCTCCTTGATTTGAATGGATAATGCGGGTTGGCTTATGTTCGACACTTCGGCGGCGCGGCGAAAATTCCGCTGTTCCGACAGTGTTTTGAAATAAGACATTTGACGAAGCGTAATATTCATAAGAATTTCTAATCACTTTACGCAAAAACACGCAAGGTATTCTTATCCAATCAAGCCGCCGCCTGCCCCATAGGTCATGTCATAATGGCGCTTTAATCGTTGTAATGCGATGCGCAAAACAATCTTGCCGGACCGTGCAGACCAACCCATTGCGGCCTCGCTTCGTTCGATCCCTTCTTGAAGGCAACAACTGCGCACCGCGATGTCGGCCAAGCTTGGCCCCAAATCGCAAATTGCACGCTGAAACCGATGCCACGCCGCGGGATCAACTGCATGATCTTTGGCATCATATTGACCAATCAACACTTTTTCAAAATGTGTCTCAATTTCGGACTGACAGCCCGATAGAATGAAATCTTCGGACAAGCGCAGCCCCGCCAGAACCAATTCCCGTGATAGAAACGGCGCACCGTCTGGCCCCTTGCGACGTGTTAACGTTTCAAGCGGACTGTCACCATGCAACGGGACGACATGTGACAGGCTATCCTTGGGATGATCCAGAACATCGGCCAACCAGAGCGCGCCGAGGTCAGGCTTGACATGTTGATACCGCACCACGCGCCCACGGGATTGAACGCGCACATCACCGCGGATCACCAGCACATGAACCGCGTCCAAGGCAATGGTCATCAGCTTGTGCATTACCCCCTGATCGTCTTGACCAAAGACGACACCGCGTTCCATTCCCGTTGCAACCGCCAAAACCGTGTTTATTTGCCGCAAGAATTTTATCGCTTGGGCCACCTGTTGGTCGACTGTGACATCTTGATCAGAAAGCTGCGTGGACACCGCGCTAATCGCACGCGCAACCTTTGGATTATCCTTGGATTTGGCGATCTTGTGAATGTGGCGCATCACCGTTGACGGGTGGCAGCCCAATGTTTTTGCGATATCGCGCATCGATTTGCCATGGTGTTGGTTCCAAACATAAAACTTGGCAGCGCGATCAAGCGATGCAGTGGCCTCAGTGTTCGTATCTGTATCAAGTTTCGTCATTGCGTATCCCTTTACGACATCTTTCGATGTGGTCACTCACTTATGCAACCTATGATTACATTGTTACTGATTGGTTAAAAAAACGGTCGTGCAACAATAATTGTTTCCCTTACGTGAACAATTCTGCAGGGCAACGCACGTTGCAGCGAGACGTCATTGGGATTTTTGCGCGCACATTGGGCCAAAGATCATCGAAAGGACACCCAATGACAGATCCCCTTATCACCCGGCTTGAGAATGCAAAGCGTCCAAAACTGTTGATGCGCGCGGCGAAATACGCCTGCTCCTATTATCGTCGGGAAACAGATTTGGACCGGCTCTTAGGCGCAGAACGCACACACCCCCAAACCGATATTGTTGAACGATTGTTGGACAAGGAAAACGATCTAAACGATAAAAGACATCTTAACGATGCCTCATATGTGGTGACGGATCATGTGAATTGCTTGGCAGCGCTGATCTCAGAATCCATTACGATGATTGGACAGGACAGGGTTGCATCATAAAAAAGGCCGCAGGTGATTTTCCTGCGGCCCCTTTTTTAACTTGCGCGTCCGATATTACAGGAAGCTGTCAGGCATAGATGCCTTTTTCTCGGCGACATAGGTTTCTAACGCCGCTTTGATCGCAGGATCCAATTCAGGCTCTTCATATGTTGCCAGCATGGTTTTGACCTTATGGTTGGCCAATGTCATGGTGTCACGCGCGCCTTCCTCTTCCCATGTTTCGAACGGTTTATAGTCCAAAACATTGGTGCGCCAGAACGCGTCTTTAAAGTTCGCTTGGGTATGGGCACATCCAAGATAGTGACCACCAGGACCAACTTCGCGGATCGCATCCATCGCTTGGGCGTTTTCGTCGGACATGACGCCTTTTGCCAAATGGTGCAGAACACCCAATTGATCGGCATCCATCACGAATTTTTCGTAAGATGAGACCAAGCCGCCTTCTAGCCAACCACAGGCGTGCAACATAAAGTTTACGCCGCCCATCAATGCCGCATTCAACGTGTTTGCAGATTCATACGCAGCCTGAGCATCAGGCAGCTTTGATCCGCACAAACCACCACCTGACCGGAACGGCAGGTTCAACCGGCGCGCCAATTGGCCCGCGCCATACAGAATATGGCTGGCTTCTGGCGTTCCAAATGTTGGCGCACCAGAGTTCATGTCGATTGATGTCACAAACGCACCGAAAATGACAGGCGCACCTGGCCGGATCAATTGGTTATACGAAATACCGGCCAAAACTTCGGCCAAAACTTGGGTCAATGTGCCCGCAACAGACACCGGCGCCATTGCACCGCCCACGATAAAGGGCGACAAAATACACGCTTGGTTGTTGGCGGCATAAACTTCCATTGCGCCCATCATAACGTCGTCAAACGTCATGGGAGAGTTGACGTTAATCAGCGATGTCATGACTGTGTTTTCTTGGACAAACTCTTTGCCGAACAAGATTTCGCACATGTCGACGCTGTCTTGTGCCCGACTGGGTTCGGTCACAGACCCCATGAAGGGTTTGTCCGACAAAGTCATATGCGCCAACAACATATCCAAGTGGCGTTTGTTCACAGCCACATCTGTTGGTTCACACACGGTTCCGCCCGAATGGTGCAACCACTTGGACATATAGCCCAGTTTCACAAAATTACGGAAATCTTCCATCGTCGCATAGCGACGTCCGCCATCCATATCACGCACGAAGGGGGGACCATACACAGGTGCCAGAACCAAGCTTTTGCCGCCGATCACGACATTGCGTTCGGGATTGCGTGCATGCTGTGTAAATTGCGACGGTGCTGTTGAAATCAGCTTGCGTGCCAAACCACGGGGAATGCGCACACGTTCGCCATCCACCATTGCGCCCGCAGCGCGCCAACGGTCCAATGCGGCTGGGTTGTTGACGAAATTAACACCGACTTCTTCCAAAATCGTTTCGGCGTTGTATTCGATGATTTCCAACGCTTCTTCTGTCAGAACTTCAAAGTTCGGAATGTTACGCTCGATATATTTCGCCGTTTCGATTTTTACCGATGTGCGTTCTGCGCGTCGTGCTGCGCCGCCGCCTCCGCGTGAGCGTCTGCGTTCTGTTGCCTCTGTCATGTGATTACCCTTTCGCAAAAGAGAGATGGCCAATATGGATCAGCCAATACAACGAACCCTGTCAGAGTCGCGATAAAATAGCGGCCATTTAGGTAGAAACGCGACATTCCACGCCGCACGGTCGTTCTTGGACCATCGAAAGCGACTTTTGCAATCACGCTTTGCGATCAGACAGACCCACCATCCACGAAATAATTATGCGCCGAACACATTGCCGCATCATCCGAACACAAGAACAAGACCATGCGCGCGACAAATTCTGGTTCAATCAATGTGGGCAGGCATTGGCGTTCTTTGCGGGCTTGCAAAAACTCGGGCGGCGACCACAGGTCCTTTTGGCGTTGTGTCATGATATGACCGGGCACGACGGTGTTCACGCGAATATTGTGGCCGCCTAGATCACGCGCCAACGTGCGGGTTAACCCATGAACGGCGGCCTTGGTCGTGGCATAGGCGGGAAAATTCCCCATCGCTTCCCACCATGACACCGACCCCATATTCACAATCGCGCCGCCGCCTTGTTCGATCATATCGGGTGCAACCGCTTGGGCCGCAAAGAAATGGTGACGCAAATTGGTCGCCATCCGCTCATCCCAAAATTCAGGTGTCACATCCTGCCAATCGTGCCGATCATCGCGTGCGGCGTTGTTCACCAAACACGAAAACGGGCCAACCCGTTCGCGCAGCGCCGACACCCCTGCCCGCAGCGCGCGCAGATCGCAATATTCAAATGCGACCCCAAGGTCATCGGCCAAGGCATTGCCTGCATCACGGTCAAAATCCAAAAACGCGACCTTTGCACCTTGTTGTGCAAAAGCACTTACGATTTCTGCACCAATCCCTGTGGCACCCCCGCTGACCAAAACGGCCCGACCCGACAAGGATGGATAATTTGCAAATTGATGTGTCATTCACTGTCCTCTTTTTCTATTGGTACCACCCAAAACAGAGATGCCAAAACAAAACATAATCCAACGCCCGCAAAAACAGCGGCGGCGAAAAATATTTTGGGACCTAGGATATCGACCAAAAGCCCCGCGCCAAACATCGCAACAATGGACATCACCTGCTGTATCATGACCAAAAACCCTTGGGCTTCGGCCGCGTTTTCATCGGCAATACGGTTTGAGA
>RGAJ01000135.1 GCA_009920225.1 Paracoccaceae bacterium | reverse complement strand
TGCGGGTGTCATTGATTGTCGCGATTGTGGCAACCGTCGTTGCGATGGCAATCGGCGTTGTTGTGGGTATCTATGCCGCATGGGCCGGTGGCCGTATCGAAAGCTTTCTGATGCGGCTTGTCGATTTGCAATTGTCGTTTCCTTCAATCCTTGTGGCCTTAATGTTGATGGCGATTTTCGGCAGAGGGATTGATAAGGTCATTCTATCGCTGATCGTGGTGCAATGGGCCTATTATGCGCGCACTGTGCGCGGTACCGCACTTTCTGAAACGCAAAAAGAATACATCGATGCCGCGCGGGGGCTGGGGTTGTCATCGTGGCGGATCGTGTTTCGCCATTTGTTGCCGAACTGTATTCCGCCCTTGGTGGTGATATCGACCGTGCAAATTGCAAATACCATCGTCTTGGAAAGCTCGTTGTCGTTCCTTGGCGTTGGTGTGCCGATAACGCAGCCCTCATTGGGTCTGCTGATTTCAAATGGCTACGATTACATGCTGTCAGGCCAATATTGGATGAGCATGTATCCCGGCGTGGCCTTGTTGGCGATTGTGGCCTCAATCAACCTCGTTGGGGATCGGCTCCGCGATATTCTTAACCCGAGGCTTCGGCGATGACAGTTTTATCCGTTGAGAATTTACAAACCCACTTCTTTACCGATGCGGGCGTCGTCAAAGCGGTTGACGATGTAAGCTTTACCCTGAACAAAGGCGAGGTTCTTGGCCTTGTCGGGGAAAGCGGATCGGGCAAAACTGTGACGGGGTTTTCCATTTTGCGCCTTGTTGATGCCCCCGGACGTGTGACGGGTGGAACAATCCGGTTTTTGGGACAAGATCTTGCCACGTTGCCAGATCGCGAAATGCGCCGTCTGCGCGGCCACCGGATTGCCATGATTTTCCAAGACCCGATGATGACCTTGAACCCTGTGTTGCGCATTGATACGCAAATGATCGAGGCCGTTCAAGCCCATGAAAACGTGTCTAAAAAGGCCGCACGTGATCGCGCAATTCAGGCGCTCGCGCGCGTTGGCATTCCCTCTCCCCAAGAACGGTTGAACGCCTATCCGCATCAATTTTCGGGTGGGATGCGCCAAAGGGTGGCCATTGCTATCGCGCTTTTGAACGGGCCCGACCTGATTATCGCGGATGAACCAACGACCGCGCTGGATGTCACAATTCAAAGCCAAATTCTGGCCGAAGTTCAAGACCTTGCGCGTGAAACGGGCACGGCCCTGATCTGGATTACCCATGATTTGGCCGTGGTTGCGGGGCTCGCAGATCGGATTGCGGTAATGTATGCGGGGCGCATCGTCGAAAGTGGCGCGGCCACATCGATCCTGAACGCGCCCTCGCATCCTTATACGGCGGGTTTGTTGGGGTCGATCCCTGGACATGGTCGCCGTGGTGATCGGCTGACACAGATTGCGGGCATGGCCCCAAACATGGCGAACCTACCGGCGGGCTGTGCCTTTGCACCGCGCTGTTCCTATGCGGACACCACCTGTCACACGCGGGCCCCGGATGTCAGTTCATCGCATGACGGGCGGGCCTTGCGGTGTTTTCACCCATTACGAGGGGGCGCAGAATGACCGCCATGCTAGAGTTATCAAACGTGTCGCGGGTTTTTGAAAAAAATCTGGACTCAATTGAAAAATTCGCCCGCGTGCTTGGCGCGAAAGTGTCCCAAGCCCGCGTCAATGCGGTGCAAGATGCGTGCTTTGATGTGCAGCGCGGCGAGGTCGTTGGTTTGGTCGGTGAATCCGGTTGTGGGAAATCGACCTTGGGGCGCATGGTTGCGGGTCTTTTGCCTGTCACCAGCGGCACCATTCATTTTGACGGTGTCGACGTGACCGCTGCACACAGCGATGCAGCAAAACGCGCGCGCCTGCGTGTTCAAATGATTTTCCAAGATCCGATGTCATCGTTGAATCCACGGTTGAGAGTGAATGACATCATTGGCGAAGCGGCTGTGTTTCATGGTTTGACGTCCCGGCGCGACATGGCGGCCTATGTTGCGGATCTGATGACCAAAGTCGGGCTAGACCCATCTTATGCGCAAAGGTATCCCCATCAGTTTTCAGGCGGGCAACGTCAACGCATCGGGATAGCACGTGCCCTTGCGGTCCAGCCTGAATTCTTGATCTGTGACGAAAGCATTGCGGCGCTTGATGTTTCGATCCAAGCGCAGGTTATCAACCTGTTTCAGGATCTCAGACGCGATCTTGATTTGACCTATCTGTTCATCAGCCATGATTTGGGGGTGATCGAACATATCGCGGATCGGGTCGTCGTGATGTATCTTGGCCGCGTTGTCGAAATTGCACCGACGACGGACCTGTTTGACAGTCCGCGGCACCCCTATACCCAAGCGTTGTTGGATCAGGTCCCAAAACTCGACGCAGGCCGCCGCACGTATCATGTAATCAAAGGTGAAATTCCGTCCCCCTTAAACCCACCGACGGGATGCCATTTCCATCCGCGCTGCCCCCTTGCTGGGCCGCGATGCAAAACACAAGCACCGCGTTTGGTGCACGACGGCGCGCGCGCTGCCGCGTGCCACCTCAATGACGGAGGTGTCGCATGACAGACCACATAAAAGGCGTCCTCACGGTCGAAGGCCTTGCAACCCAAACCCTGCCATTGGTGTTGGATAGCCCACATTCGGGCATCGACTATCCAAGCGACTTTGTTCATGCGGCTGATCCGCAAGAACTGCGCCATGCAGAGGATACGCATGTTCATGACCTGTGGCGTGGCGCGCTTTCACATGGTGCGGTTTTATTGCATGCCCATTTTCCGCGATCCTATGTCGATGCCAACCGTGCGCCTGATGACATGGACCCTGATCAGATTATGGGGACTTACCCCTTGCCTTTAAACCCAACGATCAAAAGCACGTTGGGTATCGGGTTATGCTGGACGCGCAAACCCCCCGAAGGATCGCCGCTTTACGCACGAAAATTGACCGCAGATGAGGTCTATCACCGTGTAACGCGCTATCACCGCCCCTATCAAACCAGACTGCGCCAGTTGTTGGATGATGCACATTCCAAATGGCACAGTGTGTGGCACGTCAATTGTCATTCGATGCAAGAAGTCGCCTCTGCCATGTCCACCCAAGACCGCGGAACGCCGCGTCCCGATTTCGTTCTTGGCGATCTTGATGGGGCCGCCTGCGCGGGTGACGTCACGCAAAAAGTCTATGAATTTCTGATCGCACGCGGGTATTCGGTTGCGATCAATGATCCCTACAAAGGAATGGAATTGATCCGTGCAAACGGGGACCCCGCACAGGGGCGTCATTCCTTGCAGATCGAAGTGAACCGCAAGCTGTATATGAATGAAACGACACGCGAACCCAATGACGGATATGACGACCTAAAATCAACATTTACCGAGCTATCCCAACATTTGGCGCAATTCGTCACTGCGACCCTGAAAGGACAGAAAACATGAGCTCTGCGACAGGTTTGCCAAATCCTTATGCTGTTGAATTAAGCCCGCCTGATATTTCGGCCTATGCGGGGGGGAGCGATGGCATCCCCTATATCTGGACATTTGACAGTGGAAACGCCGGGCCCCATGTCGCAATCACCGCAATCGTCCATGGAAACGAACCCTGTGGTGCATTAGCGCTTGACTGGTTGTTCAAACGTGAAACACGCCCACGCAAGGGCAAGCTTTCGTTTGCGTTCATAAATGTGGCCGCTTATCACGCCTTCGACCCCAATGTGCCAGACGCGTCCCGTTGGATTGACGAAGATTTCAACCGCCTTTGGGCGCCTGGCCGATTGGATGATCCGGATCGGCCCGTCACGTCCGAAGTGCAACGGGCCTGGGAAATCCGCCCATGGCTTGATACGGTTGATGTTCTCCTTGATATCCACTCGATGCAGCACAAAACTGTGCCGCTTACCATTGCGGGTCTGTGTCCAAAGGGGGGCGCCCTTGCGCGTGACGTTGGTTATCCCAGTTTGGTTATTAATGACAAAGGTCACGCCGAGGGAATGCGCATGCGGGATTACGCAGGGTTTTCTGATCCGACCTCTGCACGAAATGCAATGTTGGTCGAATGTGGCCAACACTGGGAAGCGGCCGCCGAAGGCATCGCAATCGAAACCGCAATCAGGTTTTTGCGTGCGACGCAAGTTGTGGCGCATGACTTTGCGCAGGACTGGATGGACACACGCGCCTTGCCCGAGGCGTTACAGTATTTCCAAGTCTCGCAGGCTGTGACCATTCAGACCGATGACTTCAGGTTTGCGCAAAACTGGACGGGTTTGGAAACCCTTCCCAAAGGCACGTTGATCGCCTTTGACGGGGCGACAGAAATCCGTGCACCCCATCCCGAAACCGTTTTAATCATGCCATCACGCAGGCTGTGGCGGGGCAAGACCGCCGTGCGACTGGCTGAACCCATCACCCCAGAATAGAGACGCATGACAATGCAAAACACATCCGACATTCCAAATCTTGTTGATCACCACAAAGACGACCTGATCGGTCTGGCTGACCGTGTCTGGACCATGCCAGAAACATTATATGCCGAATTTCAATCCTGTGCAGAGCACACGAAAATGCTGCATGAAAAAGGGTTTCGCGTCACCGAAAACGTCGCCAATATTCCCACTGCGGTCATGGGCGAAGCGGGTCATGGCGGTCCCGTTATTGCAATATTGGGCGAATTTGATGCCCTGCCTGGCCTGAGCCAAGTTGCGGGTATCGATTACCCACAAGAGCTGACCCAAGGCGGCGCAGGTCACGGGTGCGGTCACAATCTGTTGGGCTCGGGCGCGCTGCTTGCTGCATGTGCGGTCAAAGACTGGCTTGAAACAACGGGGACGCCAGGACGTGTGAGGTATTACGGCTGCCCTGCCGAAGAAGGGGGCGCAGCCAAGGCATTCATGGTCCGTGATGGTGCCTTTGACGATGTCGATGCCGCAATCACATGGCATCCGGGGGGCATGACACGTGTTGATGATCCTCTGTCTTTGGCCAATACGCGGATGGATTTTCATTTCTCGGGCCGTGCGGCACATGCTGCGGCGCAACCGCATTTGGGCCGTTCGGCCCTTGATGCTGTGGAATTGATGTCTGTTGGCGTCAACTACATGCGTGAACACATGCCCCAAGATGCGCGTGTGCACTATGCCTATCTTGATGCGGGCGGCAAAGCGCCCAATGTCGTGCAGTCGCGCGCCAGTGTGCGGTATTCGATCAGGGCGTTAAAGCTTCACGATATGTTGGCGCTTGTCGAACGGGTGAAAAAAATCGCACAAGGCGCCGCCTTGATGACAGAAACCACCGTTGAAACGCAAATGTTTGCGGCAGTGTCGAACCATTTTGAAAACCTGACAATGGACACTATCATGCAAGAGGCCTTGGATGAACTGGGCGGCGTTCCGTTTGATGAGGATGACCGTGCCTATGCCTCCCGTATCCAAGGCACCCTATCGCCCCAAGATATCGCATCGGAATGGTCGGTGGTGAATGAACCTATTCGTGCAGGTGTGACGTTATGCGATTGGGTCGTGCCCATGCGTCCCGGAGGCGAGGTTTTGATCGGGTCCACAGATGTGGGGGATGTCACGTGGAAAGTGCCCACGACCGAGGTTTTGATCGCAACGGCTGCGATTGGCACCCCGTTGCACAGTTGGCAAATGACCG
>RGAJ01000134.1 GCA_009920225.1 Paracoccaceae bacterium | reverse complement strand
CCCGTTCCCGGGACCGGCAAGGCCGGATCGCCGGATGCCGCGCTGACGATCGTTCTGCTCCATGAGGGGCTTGGATGCGTCGCGCTCTGGCGCGACTTTCCGGAACAGCTCGCCCGGGCGACCGGCTGCGGTGTCTTCGCTTTCTCGCGCCCCGGATATGGTCAGTCCGATCCGAAGCCGCTGCCATGGCCGCTTGATTACATGACCCGCGAGGCGGCCCAAGTGCTTCCCGAGGTGCTCGACGCAATCGGTTTTCGGCGGGGCGTTCTGTTCGGCCATTCCGATGGGGCGACGATCGCCGCGATTTTCGGGGGTTCCGTGATTGACCATCGTGTGCGCGGCCTCGTCCTTATGGCACCGCATTTCTTTGCAGAACCAACGGGCCTCGCTGAAATCGCCAAGGCGCGCGATGCCTATGAAACCACCGACCTGCGCGCGAAACTGGCGAAATACCATTCAAACCCTGACAATGCGTTCCGCGGGTGGAATGACAGCTGGTTGCATCCTGATTTCATCAATTGGAATGTGGCCGATGTCATCGACTATTGGCGGATTCCGGTGTTGGGAATACAGGGCCGCCAAGACCAATATGGCACCTTGGACCAGATCGCAGAAATGGAAACGCGTTCATACGCCCCTGTCGATGTTGCCATTCTGGACGACTGCAAACACCCCCCGCATCACGAACAACCAGATCAGGTGCTTAGGCATGTTGCGGATTTCTGCACCAGATTGGAAAGAATCGAGGCGGAAAAGGTCGCCATAGGGTGACGCCGTCCCATGCCTATCTGCCTGGTTTGACCCCCCGCCATCCCGATGGCTGTTTTGACGCAATCCGCCAAACCGTAGTTCGGGGAATGACAGTTCAAGAACTGGCCGCGACCCCTGCGTTTAACCTCGGCAAAACGTGGATCGAGACTGGCTTTTACTGGGAAGCCCATGAAGTTCTCGAACCGATTTGGCTGATTTTGCCAAACGCCTCTTCAGACCGATATTTTATCCAGTCGATGATCCAGACGGCCAATGCGCTCCTCAAGCAACGCATGGGTCGGGGTGCCGCTGCCCGTCGGATTGTCGGTCTTGCGCGCGCCGCGCTGGTTAGCGCGCATCCCGTCAAAAGTTGGGGCATCGATTCGGCATGGGTTGAGGATCAGCTCGAAAAAGTGCATTAAAATGCATTTCCCGCCCGCATTAGACCGCAATTATACCGATTACTCCCACATAAAATAAGGATAATTCGCATAACTGCACTTTAATGCACTAATTACTTTACTCCACCCGCTTACGGCACTATTGTGCCTCTAAATTCCAAATCACAAGGAAGCTGGCACATGTCCAAGTTCATCAACTTTCAGACTGATCCTGCCAAGTACCGCCACTGGAAAGTGGCCTATGACGGTCCGATTGCGAACCTCTATATGGACGTGGACGAAAACGGCGGGTTGTTCGAAGGGTATCAGTTAAAGCTGAATTCCTATGATCTTGGGGTCGACATTGAACTGGCTGATGTGGTTCAGCGAATGCGGTTCGAACATCCCGAGGTAAAGGTTGTCGTGATGCAATCGGCCAAAGACCGTGTTTTCTGTGCGGGTGCCAACATCCGGATGCTGGGCGGCGCGGCGCATAGCCACAAAGTGAACTTTTGCAAATTCACCAACGAAACCCGCAACACCTTCGAAGCGGCCGAGGCGGACTCGGGCCAGAAATACATTGCAGCCGTCAAAGGGGCCTGTGCCGGCGGTGGTTACGAGCTCGCCCTTGCGTGCAACTATATCATGCTGACCGACGATTCATCGTCTTCGGTTGCACTGCCGGAGGTGCCGTTGTTGGCGGTCTTGCCCGGCACTGGTGGACTGACCCGTGTGACGGACAAGCGCAAAGTGCGCCGCGATCTGGCCGACATCTTTTGTTCGATCGAAGAGGGCGTCAAAGGCAAAAAGGCCAAGGATTGGCGCCTGGTCGACGAAGTGATCCAGAATTCGAAATTCGACGCGACCGTTCAGGAGCGCGCCGCTGAATTCGCGGCAAAATCGACAAAGGCAGACGTGTCCAAGGGGATCACCCTGGGCCCGATCAATCGGACGATCTCGGAAAATGCAGTGACCTATTCGACGGTCGAGGTGGCGTTGGACCGCGTGGCGCGCAAGGCGACGATCACCCTTCATGGCCCAGACGGTGATGCCCCCGCCAACATGGCAGAGGTCGAGGCGCAGGGCGATCAATCCTACATGTTGCGGCTTGCCCGTGAATTGGATGATGCCATCCTGCACCTTCGTCTAAATGAAATGGAACTGGGTTTGGTTGCCTTCCAGACCCAAGGCGACCCCGATCTGCTTTTGGCGCATGAAGCTGTCCTGTTGGCCAACAAAGATCATTGGTTGGCGAATGAAACGCTCCAATATTGGAAGCGTATCCTCAAGCGGATCGATGTAACCTCGCGCAGCCTTGTTGCGATTGTCGAACACGGGTCCTGCTTTGCCGGCGTTCTGGCTGAACTGCTTTGGGCCGTCGACCGCAGCTATATGATGGAAGACGAATTCGAAGGCGATAATCGCCCCATCGCGCGCATCAAACTTTCCGAAGTCAATTTTGGCCAGTTCCCTATGGCCAACGATCTGACCCGCCTTGAAACCCGTTTCTTGGGCGAAGACACACGGGTTGACGACCTGAAAGGCAAAATCGGCGACGCGATGGAGGCATCCGACGCAGAGGAAAACGGTTTGGTGACCATGATCCTGGACGACATCGATTGGGAGGACGAAGTGCGCATTTTCCTAGAAGAACGTGCCAGCTTTTCACCCGATGCGATGACAGGGATGGAGGCCAACCTGCGCTTTGCGGGTCCTGAAACAATGGAAACACGGATCTTTGGCCGTCTTACAGCATGGCAGAACTGGATCTTTAACCGTCCGAACGCAGTTGGTTCGAACGGTGCGCTACAACGCTACGGCACAGGTGTGCGTGGTGAATATAACTTGGAACGCGTGTAAGCCGCGTTAGGAGGACAAACAATGCTAGACTTAATCAACGTAAGCTATGACACTCAGATCCCCAACAACGTTGGGCTCAGTTCAGACAAAAAGGTTCTGAAAGCGCTCGAAAAATGGCATCCGGGTTATTTGGATTGGTGGAACCGTCTGATCCCCCAAAATTTCCAAGAATCCATGGTTTATCTGCGCACCGCGGTTTCGGTGGATCCAAAGGGTTGGGCGAAATTCGACTATGTCAAAATGCCAGAATACCGTTGGGGCGTTTTGCTGGCCCCCCAAGCCGAAGGCCGTTTGATCCCATGTGGTGAACATGCCGGTCAACCCGCATGGCAAGAGGTTCCGGGCGAATATCGCAATATGCTCAAACGTTTGATCGTGATCCAAGGCGACACAGAACCGGGATCGGTTGAACAACAGCGTTTCTTGGGCCTGACTGCGCCGTCACTCTATGACATGCGCAACCTGTTCCAAGTCAACGTAGAAGAAGGCCGCCACCTTTGGGCGATGGTCTATCTGCTGCAAAAGTATTTTGGCAAAGATGGTCGCGAAGAGGCAGATGATCTGCTGCGTCGATCATCAGGTTCTGACGAAGCGCCACGTATGTTGGGTGCGTTCAACGAAGAAACACCTGACTGGTTGTCGTTCTTTATGTTCACCTATTTCACCGACCGCGACGGGAAAATGCAGCTTGAGTCTTTGGCGCAATCTGGCTTTGATCCGCTGTCGCGCACCTGTCGGTTCATGTTGACCGAAGAAGCTCACCACATGTTCGTGGGGGAAACAGGCGTGGGCCGCGTGATCCAACGCACCTGTGAAGCCATGAATGAGGCAGGCATCACCGATCCCTATGCGATTGGCCGTGTGCGTGATTTGGGTGTGATCGACCTGCCAACGATCCAGAAAAAGCTGAATATGCACTATTCCCTGTCATTGGATCTGTTTGGTCAAGAGGTGTCCACAAACGCCGCCAACGCGTTTAACGCAGGGATCAAAGGCCGTTACATGGAACACCGCATCGACGATGACCACATGTTGAAAAATGACACATATCTGGTCAAGAACATCGTCAACGGTCAGATTGTCACCGAAGAGGTGCCCGCATTGACCGCAATCAACATGCGTCTTCGCGATGACTATATCCGTGATGCGGCAGGCGGCGTTGGGCGTTGGAACAAGATCATCGAAAAATTGGGCATTGATTTCAAACTTGTCCTGCCACACGAGGCATTCCATCGTCAAATCGGCGTCTTTTCGGCGATCAAAGCTAATCCAGACGGCGACATCATTTCAAATGACGAATGGAACAAAAACGTCGCCAACTGGCTGCCAAACAAAGAAGATGGCGCTTATATCCAATCGCTTATGGTGCCTTGCTACGAACCAAGCAAATTCGCAGGTTGGATTGCCGCGCCAAAGGTTGGCATCGACAACAAACCAGGTGATTTCGAATACGTGAAATTGCACATGGCCTAAGGGTCCGATCCAAAGGCTCCGCCGCTCGGGGCCTTTGATTTCCAACGGGAGGTTCACATGATCATCGACAGAAACAGTCGCGTTCCAAAGCAAGTCAACACCATCGCCAAACCGCGCGAAGGCTGCCTAAACTGCAAAGATTGCCAAGGCACCTGTTGGCAGATTTTTGAAATGTGGTCCCTTCCCGAAGCATTGTCACGCCGAGGTGCAAAATGAACGCCCCTGTAAAACAGCATTTGATTGATCCGGAAATTTGCATTCGTTGCTATACTTGCGAAATGACGTGCCCTGTGGGTGCGATCGAGCACAATGATGACAATGTTGTCGTCAACGCGGATGCCTGCAACTTTTGTCTCGACTGTATTCCGGTATGCCCAACAGGGTCGATTGATGAATGGCGTTTCGTGGAAACCCCTTATTCATTAGACGAACAGTTTGATTGGACCGAACTGCCCGCCCAACAGGAATTTGCAGCCGTGGCCGAAACAGGCACAGGCGAAAGCGCAGACGACGCGATTTCCGCGCTTATTGCAGACGCGCACAAGGGGGCAGGTGGCAAGGCCAAAGCACCCAAATCAGCGGCGAAACCAACGATCAACCTCTATAATCTGTCAAAACCTGCGGTGGCCAAGGTGACGGGGAATTTCCGCCTTACCAAGGATGAAAGCCACGATGTGCGTCACATCATCCTTGATTTCGGCGCGCAGCCCTTTCCCTATCTCGAAGGTCAATCGGTTGGCATTATTCCCCCGGGAGTGGACGAAAAAGGCAATCCACATCTTCCGCGCTTGTATTCCATTTCATCCCCACGCGATGGCGAGCGGGCAGGGTATAATAACCTCTCACTGACGGTCAAACGCGATGAAATGGGGCTGTGTTCCAACTATATCTGCGATTTGAACATCGGGGACGAGGTTCGCGTGACAGGTCCGTTCGGATCGACATTCCTGTTGCCTGATGATCCAGATGCGCGTCTTTTGATGGTTTGCACAGGTACGGGCTCTGCCCCGATGCGGGCCTTTACGATGCGACGCCAACGTACTTTGGGCGGAAAATCGGGGGGCATGGTGATGTTCTTTGGCGCCCGCACCGCAGATAGCCTGCCGTATTTTGGCCCTTTGAAAAAGGTGCCAAGCGACATCTTGGAACAGAATCTTGTCTTTTCCCGCGAAGGAACCAAGGAATACGTCCAAGACCGCATGATCAAAGACGAAGAGCGCGTCGC
>RGAJ01000133.1 GCA_009920225.1 Paracoccaceae bacterium | reverse complement strand
CGTCAAATTTAATGGTACCGCAAAGGAATTTTTTGGCATTTGGATCGTCAATATCTTGCTGTCGATTATGACGATCGGCATATATTCCGCATGGGCCAAGGTTCGGACCAAGAAATATTTCTATCAAAATACCTATATCGCGGATCGCAATTTTAACTATCACGCGACCGGTGGCCAAATTCTAAAGGGTCGATTGATTGTCATTGGATTTTTCGTTGTCTACAGCATTATGTTGACGGTTCTACCACCCGTTGGTGCGATCATGATTCTGATTGCTGCCTTTCTCTTTCCTTATCTCATTTTGTTAAGCATTCGGTTTAATGCGGCCTATTCCAGCTGGGCCAATGTCCGTTTCGGATTTGATGGGACGGCGGGTCAGGCTTATAAAAATTACCTCCTCTACCCGATTGGGGTGGCTTTGACGATTTACCTCTTTTTCCCCTTCCTATGGCGCGCGAACTCTCGGTTTGTGGTGAACAACCACCACCTTGGACAGTCTAAATTTGGCTTTGATGCAGGTATTGGAAAATACTACCTTACGATGATGTTCTATGTGATCGCAGGGATCGTTGGTATGGCCGCACTGATCCCCGCAATTTCATCATTGACGAACATGGGTCGTGGACAGATAGGAAACGAAGCCGAAATCATTGCGGCGATCCTACCCGCCTATTTCATCTTTATCGTCTTGTTCGTCATTGCGGCGATTGCGGCGCAAACGATGATCCGCAATCTGATTTTCAACAACATGTGGCTGGGCGACGACTATCATCGCTTTGCATCAACGATGTCCATATGGGCGATGATCTGGATCAGCCTCTCAAATGCAGTGGTCGTTGTGTTGACCCTTGGCCTTATGTCACCTTGGGCGCAGGTTCGGATGGCGCGCTATGCCGCCAATCACACCACCGTCATTCCGAATGGTGAATTGGATACCTTTATCGGCGACATCACAAAGGATCAAAGCGCGATAGGCGATGCCTATGTCGATATCGAAGGTATCGATCTTGGAATTGGGATCTAATGTCATCATCCGAACCCAACGCACATGTGATTTCAGGCCAGGCGTTCGCGCCTGGCACATCGCATGCGCACCCGGCCCAATTGCATCTGAACGCAAGCAGAACTCTGGTCTGGATTGTCACCCATGACGATGGAAGGATAAACGAACGCCACCAATTGAAACGCATCGACCTCGAACCACAGTTGGGCCGATTAGAGGCGCGCATCACATTCCCCGATGGATGGCTATTTATAACCAACGATACGACCGTCTTTGACAGGCTCGGATCAGATCGCTTTTCCCACTTCCGTCACAAGATCCAAGCCTTCAGCCCGCGTTTGATCGGTGTCTTTGCGGGCTGTATTCTGGGAATAATCGCGATCTGGAAATATCTTATTCCGGTGCTTGCAACGGTTGCGGTCTGGATGACCCCGCCCGCAGCTGTACAGGCGATTGATACGGCAAGCCTACGCTCGATTGATCTTACAATTGCGAACCCAAGTCGCCTGACACCTGAAGACACACAAAAATACATCGCGGTCTTTGAAACCCTGACGGATCACATTCCCCAACAGCAGAAATTCACGTTCAACATGGTCTTTCGCGACATCCCCGGCGTTGGACCAAATGCCTTTGCCCTTCCGGGCGGAACCATGGTGCTGACCGATGCGTTGATTGATGAATTTGGACAGGATCTGGATTTGATTGCAGGGGTCATCGGTCATGAAATAGGCCACGTTGTGGATCAGCATGGGCTGAACCTCTTATATCGCTCTTTGTCCCTCTATATCGTCGCATCCCTTTTCGCAGGGGACATTGGACCGATCTTGGATGAAATCATGCTCGAAGGTCAAACAGTCCTGACGCTGGTCTTTTCTAAACGTTACGAAGCCGATGCAGACCAATTTGCGCTTGATTTGTTGGTAAAATCGGGGATGGATCCGACGGGGCTGCGCCGCTTTTTTGAAGCGTTGGAAAAATATGACCTGCCGAGCGATCTGTTGTCCTCTCATCCACTTTCTAGCGATCGCATAAAGGCAATAGATGCGTTCATGGCACAATTGCCGGCAGGATCCCGCTAACTTAGCACCTTCACTTTTGCCAAAATACTCTGGGGGTGTGGGGGCAAAGCCCCCGCGTTTTTCGATGCAAAGAACTATGCTTTCAATTTCATCCAATCTGCTATATACGCGCCCCATCTGAGATCAGGCGCCCGGACCCAGCGCCCGAAATATAAGATGACGGGTCAGGGGGAATCCGCCCCCTATGCTAATGGCCAATTGGCCGATATAGGAAACGTTGATGTTTGAAGTAACGAAAAAATCTATTCAGTGGGGCGAAGAAACGCTGACACTGGAAACTGGAAAAGTCGCCCGCCAAGCAGATGGCACTGTGATTGCCACATTGGGTGAAACATCTGTCATGGCGAACGTGACATTTGCAAAAGAAATGAAAGAGGGTCAGGATTTCTTCCCCCTCACAGTCCATTACCAAGAAAAATACTACGCCGCTGGTAAAATCCCAGGCGGCTTTTTTAAACGCGAAGCGCGTCCAAGCGAAAAAGAAACGCTGACAGCTCGTTTGATCGACCGCCCAATCCGTCCGTTGTTTGTGGAAGGATTCAAGCACGAAGTTCTGGTCATGTGTACCGTACTCAGCCACGATTTGGTCAATGACCCAGATATCGTTGCAATGATCGCGGCGTCTGCAGCACTGACATTGTCTGGCGTGCCTTTCATGGGCCCAGTTGCGGGATGTCGCGTTGGCTATAGCGATGGCGCATATGTTTTGAACCCAACCGTCGATGATATGGATCACCTACGCACAAACCCAGACCAACGTTTGGATTTGGTTGTCGCAGGCACCAAAGACGCCGTGATGATGGTTGAATCAGAAGCGTATGAATTGACCGAAGACGAAATGTTGGGCGCGGTTACCTTTGCTCACGAACAAATCCAACCTGTGATCGATCTGATCATCGACTTGGCAGAAGCTGCAGCGAAAGAGCCGTTCAACTTCCAAGCGCCTGATTATTCCGATCTTTATGCAGCCATCAAAGCCGCGGGCGAAACACAAATGCGCGCGGCCTTTGCGATCGGTGACAAACAAGAGCGCGTTGCAGCCGTAGCCGCCGCACGTGATGCGATCAAAGCAGCGCTTTCCGAAGAACAGCTGTCAAATTCGAACCTTGGTTCAGCGATGAAAAAGCTTGAGGCATCAATCCTTCGTGGGGATGTCGTCAAAACAGGCAAACGCATCGACGGTCGCTCAACGACACAAGTGCGTCCAATCGTGTGTGAAACTGGCCTTCTGCCACGGACCCACGGTTCTGCGTTGTTCACACGTGGCGAAACCCAAGGTTTGGTCGTGACAACATTGGGCACGGGCGATGACGAACAAATCATCGATGCATTGCACGGCAATTCTCGGTCCAACTTCTTGTTGCATTACAACTTCCCCCCCTATTCAGTTGGCGAAGTTGGTCGTGTCGGATCCCCTGGTCGTCGTGAAATCGGCCACGGCAAATTGGCATGGCGCGCGCTGCAAGCGGTTCTACCTGCGGCAACAGATTTCCCATATACAATCCGCGTTGTGTCGGAAATCACGGAATCAAACGGGTCATCTTCGATGGCATCCGTGTGTGGTGGATCCTTGTCCATGATGGACGCAGGCGTTCCGCTAAAGGCACCGGTTGCTGGTGTTGCGATGGGTCTGATCTTGGAAGACGATGGCTCCTATGCCGTGTTGACCGATATCTTGGGTGACGAAGATCACTTGGGCGACATGGATTTCAAAGTGGCGGGTACAGAAAACGGTATCACATCGCTGCAAATGGACATCAAAGTTGCAGGCATCACACCTGAGATCATGAAAACAGCCTTGGCCCAAGCCAAAGAAGGTCGTCTTCATATCCTGGGTGAGATGTCAAAAGCGATCACTGAAGCAGGCGAATTCAGCGTTCATGCGCCACGCATCGAAACGATGAATATCCCAACTGACAAAATCCGTGAAGTCATCGGTTCTGGCGGTAAGGTCATTCGTGAAATCGTCGAACTGTCAGGCGCAAAGATTGATATCGGCGAAGACGGTACAATCAAAATCGCGTCCCCTGACGGAGAGTCGATCAAAAAAGCCTATGACATGATCTATTCCATCGTTGCCGAACCAGAAATCGGTGGCATCTATAATGGTAAGGTCGTCAAAGTTGTCGATTTCGGCGCCTTTGTGAACTTCTTTGGCAAACGCGACGGTTTGGTGCATGTCAGCCAAATCGAAAACCGCCGTTTGAACCATCCGTCCGATGTGTTGAAAGAGGGCCAAGATGTCAAAGTCAAACTGTTGGGCTTTGATGATCGCGGCAAGGTACGCCTGTCGATGAAAGTTGTGGATCAAACCACAGGCGAAGAAATCAAAGAAGACGCAAAAGACGCGTCCGAAGATTGATCTTTGACCTAATACGGTCTATTCTAAAGCCCCCAGAAATGGGGGCTTTTTTATATTGAACAAGGATAAATTTATGAAACATTCACTTTGGGTTGCGGCCTTGCTTGGCACAGTTGGAACCACAGGTTTTGCAGAACAAGGGCAAATGAGCGCGGACTTGGGGCTTTCGACCGTTGGTCCACAACTGCAGCTTGGGTACAAATACAGCAACAACATCGGCTTTCGCGGATTCTTCGCGGGTGGTATTTTAGAATCCAGATCACAAACAGAATCCGATATCAAATATGATGCCAAAGCCAACCTTGGTGGCATCGGTCTGTTGGTCGATTACTATCCGATGAACAACGGCTTGAAACTGTCAGGCGGTTTGTTCAAATCGAACACCGACATCACGATGAAATCAACGATCACTGCCCCCACCACGGTTGGTAATACATCCTATACATCGGGCACAATCGACGGCAAAGTTGAATTCGCACGGGACGTTTCACCAATGATTGCGGTTGGATATGATTACAACTTGGGTTCAAATTGGACACTTGGCGCGGAACTTGGCGCAATCCTGAACGATGGGTTCAAAGCCACGGCAACCGCGACAGGGCCAATCACGCAGGCCGACCTGGACGCCGAGATGAAAGACCTTCAGGACGCGTTAAGTTCGACCAAAATACTGCCCTATATCAGCGTTATGGCAACCTATCGGTTCTAACGCACAAATGCGTGACACCCTGTTATTTTGGGGTGTCACGACATTCTTATTTCCCTACAATATCCTGCCATTTCTTGGCCTTGCGATCCCGATAATGGATCGTTAATTCTTTGGGCGTGTCATTTTCATCGACCACACCGATTGCCACGCCTTTGGTGCTGGGCTGTGTTCGGGTGTTGATCAACTTTGCATTTGAAATGGTCGTACGCTGTGCAGGCCTGCGCGCCCAGTGATTGAACGCATCATAGATCTGTTCGATAACCGCGGCATTGGCGTGGTCTTCGGCCACATCATTCAATTCATTGGGATCGGTTTCAAGGTCAAACAACATTGGGCGCAGACCCCCTTCGAAGTGGATCAATTTCCATTTCTTATTGGCGATCATAAATGTGCGGGCGTCGGCTGTGTTCAAACCCAGCTTTGTTGCAATCGGGCGCATCGAAAAATCGTATTCGCAAAAAACGAAATCTTTGCCCAAATCGGATTGGGCACCGCGCAGGATGGGCAGCAAAGACCGGCCTTCCAATATATGATCCAAATCCGCCGAACTTCCACCTGCCACATCGACGAACGTCGGGGCAAGGTCGATACATTCGACCAAACTATCGCAGACCGTGCCGCGTGTTGCATCCGC